>JACSRG010000205.1 GCA_014879865.1 Anaerolinea sp. | reverse complement strand
ATGCAGATCGCCGCCAGCCAGCGCAGCGTGATCAACTGCGCGCTGATCGCCGCCGCAACCGTTGTGTCCACGTCACTACGTTTGACGTTCCCCATCCAAGTTAAGCCTGCTGTTTGTTCAGAAGTCCCTGTACGGCAGGCAGCAGTTTCGCCGCATCGACAGGCTTATCTAGGAACACGTCCACCGGCAGATAGCCCTCGTCCGGCGCGACGCGATACGGCAGCGTCTCGTGGACTGCCGTCAGCATGATGATCGGGATACCCCGGTAGGCGGCGTATTCCGATGCGGGATCAGGGTTGCGCAGCGCCAGCGCCGCTTGGAAGCCTGCCGTCGCCGATTCCATCATCACGTCGAGGATGATCAGATCGGGGGTTTCGGCTTTGACTGCCGCCAGCCCGGCGGTGCTCGTGCGGGCTTCGCTCACCGCGTACCCGGCGCTTTCGAGGATCAAGCGGCTCGCCAGTGAAATATCGGGGTCGTCGTCAATAATCAGGACTTTTTGTGTCATGGTTTAATCAACCTTTTGCGGTGTTTCTTCAAGGAGACAGGCGCGGACTGCCGCGCACACGTCAGGGATCGCCGCGCTGACCGCCGGGGAGAGTCCCGGCAGCCAGCCGATCTCGGCGGGCTGCACGCCGAAGATGATGATCTCCGGCGGCAGCAGGTTGAGCGCCCCGGCAAGCTGGAGCGCCTCGGCTAATCCGGCATAATGCAGCGTTCCGCGCAAATACAGATCGCGTGCTTCAAGGCGAGTCGGGTCAAGGCGCGCCCATGTTCCCGGCGGCTGACCCATGTCGGCAGCATCCACGATGATCACGCGCTCGTACCCCTGTAAGCTCAGCACGAGTTCGAGACCGGGCGTGCCGCCATCTTGCAGCGTGACTTCGGTCGGCAAAATGTGCGCCTCGGCAAGGGCGGCGATCACTGCCGCCCCGATCCCGTCATCGCCGCGCAGGGGATTGCCCAACGCCAGCACCAGTGTTTGCATCGGTCAGACGAACTTCACGTCGAGCAGGTGCGTCGAACACGAGATGCACGGGTCATATGCGCGCACCAGCATTTCCAGCGCCAGCGTGATCTGCGCCTGTGTCCGATCCAGTATGCCCGGCACGAGCGCCCGCATGTCCTTCTCGATGTTGGCGAGGTTCTGCCCCGTCGGGATGATGCAGTTCGCGCCGACCACGCGCCCCTCTTCGATGGTGTACTCGTGGAACAGTGTCCCACGCGGCACATCGGTCGAACCGACGCCCGTCCCGCTCATACGAGTCGGCGGCGCGGGTTCTTCGTACTTGATGCCGCGTGCCAGCAGTTCGTCAATCAGCAGGATCGCGTCTTCGACGCAGTGGACGATCTCGACTGCCTGCGCCGCCGCGTTCAAGTACGGGTTGATCGTCTTGGGCTTCAAACCGAGCGCCGCCGCCGCGTCTTTGGCGCGCGGATGCAGTTGGTCGAAGTTGACGTTGAAGCGCGCCAGCGCCCCGACCATGTAGGAGTCGCGCTGGTTGTGCGTGTGCTTGGCGGACGAATGCGGCACGATCTGCTCGTTCGTCACCGTGCGGTAATCCTCAATCGCCCATGTGCCGCCGTCGCTGCTGGCGATCACGCCGTCGATGAAGCAGTATTCGTCATCCTTGTGCAGCGCGATGTATTCGGTATCGCGCTCGAACTGCGGGTAGGTCAGCGTTTGCAGCAGTTCAATCGTGGCATCTACGTCCGGGCGAATGGCGACCAAACGGGCGCGCAGCGCTTGGAGCTGGCTGACACTCGGCAAATGGGTGAACCCGCCGACGGTCATGGCGATGGGGTGCGTATGCCGCCCGCAGATCGCCGCGCATAAGTCACCGGCAAGCTGTTTCATGCGCAGCGCGCGCAGCACGATGTCCGGCGCGCTTTTCGCCAGCGGGATCACGCTGCCCAAGCCGAGATAATCCGGCGCAACCAGCATGTAGACGTGCAAAATGTGACTGTCAAGGATTTCGCCGTGAAAGTTCAGGCGGCGCAGCAGCGTCGTCTGCGGGCTGAGGTTCACGCCGAGCGCCTTTTCCGTCGCGCGCAGTGATGCCGTCGCGTGACCGACCGCGCAAATCCCGCAGATGCGCGACGTGATGTGCGACGATTCGAGATACGGGCGTCCGCGCAGCATCGCCTCGAAGAAGCGCGGCGTCTCGACGATCTGGAGTTCACATTTGGTCAGTTCGCCGTTCTTGACATCCACCTCGATATTGCCGTGACCTTCGACGCGCGTCAGGTGGTGAACATCGACTTTGATGTTGGTGGTCATGTGGTCGTCACCCCTTCCATTTTCATCTTCTGGTAGCTGAGGAACATGGTCATCTTCGCGTCGATTTCGGCGTCGCTCATGCCGCGTTCGCGCAGTGCGCTGCGGATCGAGTTGAGGTTCGGCGAGGGGATCAGTCCCCGGCAGCCTTCGCAGCCGTCGCCGTAGGTCGGGCAGATTGCATCACAGCCCGCACGCGTGATAGGACCCAAACAGGTCTTGCCGCGCAAGAACATACACACGTTTTCTTTCAGCTTGCACTCGATGCACAGCGGATATTCGGGAATGGCAGGCATCCGCCCTTGCAGCAGATGGGTGACCGCCATCGCAAATTCCTTCCGATCAATCGGGCATCCGGGGATTTCCGCATCCACCTTGATCACCGCGCTGATCGGGCGTGCCGGGTAGGTTTCGAACCAGTCTTTCTTATCGCCGTAGACATATTCGCGCACGCTTTCCAGCGGCTGCCAGTTGCGGATGGCATTGATCCCGCCAAGATGCGCGCACGCGCCGAGCGTCACGACATATGTCGCCTGTGTGCGAATTTTGCGAATCTTCTCCTCGTCCGAAGGACGGGTGCATGACCCTTCGATGAAGGCGATCTGATAATCTTCGCCGCGTTCGGTCATGGCTTCGCGGAACTGCACGATTTCGATCACGTCGAGGAGTTCGGGGTGATGCTGGAGCGTGTCCACCACCGTGAGCTGGCAGCCTTCACAGCTCGTGAACTCGAAAAATGCGACCTTCGGCTTCATGACAGCGCCTCCTCAAGATGTTTAATGTCGGCGTAGGAGAAAGCGGGTCCCTTCTGGCAGGTGTAAATGTGGTGCATCTGGCAGTGACCGCATTTGCCGACGCCGCATTTCATCTGGCGTTCAAAGCTCATCCAGATATTGCCCTCGGCAATGCCTTTCGCCAGCAGTTCGACCAGCACGAAGCGGTACATGACCGGCGGTCCGACAATCGCGGCGATGGTATTGCGCGCGTGGAACTTGATTTTCGGCAGCAGCGTCGTGATCACGCCGATGTTGCCTTCCCAGCCTTCGGCGGGGCGATCAACCGTGCAGTGTAGTTCGACATCCGCGCGTTCGCCCCACGCCTTGAGGTCGTCGGCGAACAGGAAATCTTTCGGGCTGCGCGCACCGTACAGGATCATCACACGACCATACTTGCCGCGTTCGTCCAGTACTTCGGTGATCAACGAGCGCAGCGGCGCGAGTCCCAGACCGCCCGCCACGAACACGATGTCTTTGCCCCGGAACTTCTCAATTGGGAAGCCGTGACCGAAAGGACCGCGCACGGCGATCATGCTGCCGACGGTCATTTGGTGCAGCGCATTGGTCAGCTTACCGACGCGCCGCACACACAACTCGAAAGAACCATTACTGCGCGCGGGCGAGGAGCAAATGCTGATCGGCGCTTCGCCAATGCCCAACACGCTGACTTCGACGAATTGACCGGGCTTGTGAGCGATGCTGAAGCCGCTCGGCAGTTCAATCTGGAACCACTTTTCCAGTTCGGTGAACTGTTTGACACTGACGATCCGTGCCGGGGTCGGCATATAGATCGAGGATTGGTTGAGTGTTTCTCGAAGTAGTGTCGTCATGAGGAACGCGCCTGCCCTTCTTGAGCACGCTGGCGGCGGGCATTCAGCCGGTTGAAGGTATCGACAGGAGTGATGTGAACGGGGCACGACAGGGCGCAGCGTCCACAACCGACGCAGCCGAGCAGCCCGTAGGCTTCCTGCTGGAACTTGCCTTTGCGGTTGAAGCGGTGGCGCAGACGGCGCGCGCGTGAACTGCGGAAGTTATGTCCGCCCGCGACGACGGCGAATTTCTCGATCAGACAAGAATCCCACACGCGGATACGCTTGCCATGTTCCAGCCTGAGATCGACCTCGTCCACCACGTCGAAGCAGTAGCACGTCGGGCAGACTTTGGTGCACTGACCGCATGCAAGGCAAATATCGCCAAGCTCATCCCAGACCGGGCTTTTCAAACTGACAGCCAGCAGATCGGGCAGTTCGGTCACGTCGAAATCGAGGCGATACTGGAAGCTGGGCCACTTCGTCGCCATCACCTCGTTGACCTTGTCATAATCGGTTTCAGTCGCCTGCCAGAAGAAGGTCATCCCTTCGACCAGCGCCTCGCCTTGCTCTGACCCGACATCTACCGCGTACCGATCCCCCAGATCGGTCAGGTGGATGTCGAAGCTGTCCGGGACGGAAAGCGTGCCCATGCTCTTGCAGAAAGCGTGTTCCATGCATGGTGTGAGGCATTCAATGCTGACCAAAGTCGTTTTTCTACGCCGCGCCTGATAATGCTGGTCGGCGTAGCCCGTGTCGTGGATTTTGTCGAGAATCGTCATCGCGTGCATATCGCACGTATGCAGCGCGAAGATGACCGTCGGCTGAATTTCCTCGATCAGCGGGCGCATCTCCATAGTCTTCGCGTTGAAGTCGAATAATTCCTCGCGCGGCGGGAGGAGATACTTTTTAGGCGGCAAAACACTGGTGTGGTAATCGAGTACGATTTCGTCGGCGCTGTGGATTTCATCGAAGATGTATTGTCCATACACCTCTTTGGGAGCGACGACGCGATGGGTCGCACGCAATCGCTCGACCCACGTTTTGAACAGGTGCTTGGGTAATATCTTGAAACTCATAACCCCTCGACATAAGACTATTGAAGCGAAGTGTTTCTCGTACGCTCGCTTGAGAAATAACGCACATGCAAAATAAAAAGTAACTGTGGTTAAATCTGGGGGTGGAGCGTCTCGCTGCCGGTTTCCCGGAAACCGGTATAGCTTCACCTTAGGCTCTCTCTCCCGTCGCTGCCAGTGATGAACGTAACACTCTATGCGAAAATGTGTCATTTTTCACGAGATGACTCAGCCTAACACTATGAAAAGTGGTATTATTAAGGAGAGATAGCAACATTTGCCTGCCTCGGATCACATACGACCCGCTGATTCGGAAAGGTACTTTATGACTCATCTACGCTCCTTGGTTCTGCTGCTGCTCATCGTTGGCTGTCCGGTAGAGCTTGCGCAGGCAGCGACCGGCGTCCCCGTCCCGATTGCCCCGCTTGGCACCACCTTAAGTGCGGGGGCAAGCCCAACATTTCAATGGCAGTACAGCAGTGATGCGCAGTGGTATCACCTGTGGATCACCAATTACTCTACGATGACCTCGACTGAACACTGGTTTGACGCATGGAATGTCTGCACCGGCGGCGTTTGCTCGTTCACCGACACATCAGTGTATCCGAGCGGCGCTTATGCATGGTGGTTACAAGCATGGAGCAGCAGCGGCGGTTATTCGGCATGGACGAATACGCTCATGTTCGGGGTGGCTTACAGCAGCGCCCCCGTACCGATTATGCCAAGCGGTATCTACAACAGCGCGACCCACGAGCCGTATTTCTACTGGCTGCCGCTGCCCGGTGCCGAATGGTATCAGGTGTGGATCGCCGAACCGGGCGGCGGTGGTGGGGGTTACTGGTTCAACGCCGCCGCGATTTGTACGACGAACTACTGCGGCACGACTGCCATTACGGTCGGCGGTGGGGTGTATACATGGTGGGTACAGGGTTGGAATTCGCAGGCAGGCTACAGCCCATGGAGCGCCGGACTGTGGTTCAGCGAAGGGCTAGACGCGCCTGTTCCACTTTCGCCCATCGGCACGACACTAGACACCAGCCCGACGTTCGTCTGGGAGCGCGATCCTGATGTCTACTGGTACTACCTGTGGGTCTCGCGCGAACGCACCGGCAAACTGATCGATCAGTGGTACAACGCTTTTGACATCTGCGATGTCGATACCTGCTCGGTGACGCCTCCGCTTAACCTCAACGCGTGGGTGTATAGCTGGTGGGTGCAGGGCTGGAATCCGCTCGTCGGTTATGGCGATTGGAGCGCGCAAGCCGATTTTGCCATCAGCGACGGCGGCATTGACGGCGTTGTCACCGACAGCCAATGGGAGCCGAATCCGTCGGCAGTCAACAGCCCGGCGACCTTCCGCGTGTCGTTCTACAATGGCGGTTTCGTCACAGCCACCAACGTCGTGATCGATACTGACCTCGAAACGCTGTTCAGCGCCGCCGAGATCGGCTCATGGCAGCATTGGAACAGCGGAAGCGGCACCTTTGACGAAACCACCGGCATCTGGAACATCACGACCATGCCACCCGGCACGTTTGGGCGTTTGCTGGTCACGGTCACCCCGACGGCGGCGGGAACGTATACGGTCGAGTCGCACATTGCCTCGATGGATCAAGCCGACACGGATAGCAGCAACAACCAGACGACCTCCATCCCGTTGAACGTCCTCAGCACGGTCGATATGCAATTGGGGGCAAGCTGGAATCTAGGCAGCGTCGTCCCCGGCACAAACACGACCTTCACGGTCAGGGCGCACAACCACAGTCCCGTAACGGCGACCAATGTGCAAATTGACACCAACTTGGAGACGCTGCCGCTCACCTATGTCAGCAGCAGCGATGTGAACTACAACCCCGCGACCGGCGTGTGGACGCTGCCCGCGCTGAATGGCTTTGCCTATGCCACACTGAATGTCACGCTCACGACGACGACGGAGGGATCGTATCAGGCAAGCGCGGCGGTTACGCACGTCGATCAGGTCGACTCCAACAGCACTAACGACACCGCGCAAGCCACACTGAACGTCTCCTCAGCGACTGACGTGGGCTTCGACACGACATGGTCGGCTTGGACGTGGAATCCGATCACACTCGGGGGATATACTTACCTGCGCATCCGGGTCGCCAACTACGGCTTGGTGGGCGCGACGAACATCATCATCGATACGCACCTTGACGAGGGCTTTACACCCGCCGAACTTGACGATCTGGTGCTGAGCGGCGGCACTTGGGATGAAACGACCGGACTCTGGCAGATCAACAGCTTGCCATCGTGGCAGATCACATCGCTTGACTTGACGGTCAGACCGGCGCATTCCGGCATGTACAGCAGTCTCACGCCGGAAATTCTCAGCTATGACCAAACAGACACCGCTGTGTGGAACAATACGGGATTCATTCCAGAATTGACCGTCACAGCGCCTTAGCTCATTCAGATCGTGCAGCGATGCGCTATACTGCCGCCGTTGGACGCAGCACAAAATGAGTGAATTAGGGTAAATCTATGGATAATCGTTATTTTTCGCATCTGGTCTTCGACAACAGCCGTTTGCCGGAGAGCTACAGCGCATCGAGCACGAGCGTAATCGCGCCGAGCCAACTGCGGACGGTGGAAGGCAAGCTCCCGGTCACGTCGCAGCACTGGATCAGCCCGCCGAACGCGCTCGAACTAGCTTGGACATCGAATCGCGGCGGCGACTGGAACGCCGACATCCATGTCGAAGATTGGCGCGGGCGCGATCAGCGTTTGCAGGGCGATCACCTGTGCCTGTGGGTCTGCGCCGCAGGCGACATCGACGGCAGAGACCTGCCCGTCATGCAGTTGGTGGTCGATCAGAACAAGTGGACGGGCGGCATCCGCCTCGGTCGCTTTGTGGATCGGTTAGCTGCCGGGGAATGGGTGCACCTGAAGATTCCGCTCGCCCAGTTCGCGCCCTCGACGGGAGCGTTCGATTTCAGCAAGCTGAGCCGGATCATCCTCGCGCAAAACCTCGACGACGGCGTGCCGCATACGCTCTACCTTGACGAAATCAAAGTGCGCGACCTCACTGAGGCGCTTCCGGTCGCTGCGCCGATTAATGTGCGCGCCAGCGGACTCGACTCGCATGTCGATCTCGTCTGGGATGCCGCTCACGATCCGGCGGTTACTCCGGCAGTCGAATACTTCGTCATTCACCGCTCAACCGATGGCGTGAACTTCAAGCCGGTTGGCATCCAGAACCCCGACTTCAATCGCTATGTGGACAGTGTGCCCAACGGCGCGACCTATCACTACCGCCTGACCGCCATGAACGCCGCCTATCAGGAGTCCGCGCCCTCGGCAGTCGTCAGCGCCACACCCCGCCGCCTGAGCGACGACGAACTGCTCACGGCGGTGCAGGAAGCCCATTTCCGCTACTACTGGGAAGCCGCCCACCCCGACGCCGGACTCGCGCTCGAAACCATCCCCGGCGATCCCCATCTGGTGGCGCTCGGCGTATCCGGCTTCGGCATCATGACGTGGCTCGTCGGCGTGGAGCGCGGTTTCATCACCCGGCAGCAGGCAGTCGAGCGGATGCACAAGGCGCTGGCGTTCCTCGACAAAGCAGATCGCTATCACGGCGCATGGTCGCATTTCATGGATGGACGTACCGGCAAGACGATCCCGCTGTTCGGCAAGTACGACAACGGCGGCGATCTGGTCGAAACGGCGTTTATGTGTCAGGGCTTGCTGACGGCGCGCCAGTACTTCGACCGCGATACCGACGACGAGCGCCACATCCGCGACATGATCACGCGCTTATGGGAAGGCGTCGAGTGGAACTGGTATCGCAACCCCGCCGATCCCGATTTCCTGATGTGGCACTGGTCAGCGGACTACGATTGGCATATCAATCACCGCTTGGTTGGCTGGAACGAAACCATGATCACCTACCTGCTGGCAATCGCGTCGCCGACTCATCCTGCCCCGCCGGAGCTGTATCATACCGGTTGGGCGTCACCGGCGCAGATCGCGCAGGAATACCGCGAAAACTGGGGCAAGACGAGCGCGGGCAGCCGGTACACCAACGGCGAAACCTATTACGGCATCAAACTCGATGTGGGCGTGGGTCCCGGCGGTCCGCTGTTCTTCATCCACTACTCGTACATGGGCTTCGATCCGCGCGGCATACGGGATCGCTACTGCAACTACTTCGACAATAACCGCAACATCGCACTGATCAACCAGCGCTACTGCGAACTCAACCCGCGCGGGTTCGCGGGCTACGGCAGCGACTTCTGGGGGCTGACTGCCAGCGACGATTACTTGGGCTACGCCGCGCGCGAAGCCAACCCGAAGAACGACAACGGCACGATCACGCCGACGGGCGCGCTCGGCAGCTTCCCCTACACTCCCGAAGAGTCAATGCGGATGCTGCGCCACATGGTCGATCACTACCCGGAGATGTGGGGCATTTACGGCTTTTGGGATGCGATCAACCCGACGCAGAATTGGCTGTCGGGGATTTTCATGGGGCTGAACCAAGCGCCCATCGTCAACATGATCGAGAACTACCGCACGGGGCTGCTCTGGCGCTTGTTCATGCGCAATCCCGAAATCGCGCCGATGCTGGAGAAGATCGGCTTCACAAAAGAGTAGGACTGAGCAAGGTAGTTGAAAGTGCAAAGTAAAAAGTTGAAAGTGGGGATGATCGAACGTTCTCACTTTCAACTTTCTACTTTTAACTTCAGTTACTCAGTCCTTTCTTTTACCGGACAGCCGACTCCGCCAGATACGCGGGCGTCACGGCGTAATCGCCGCTGCTCTCGACAAAACCCATCGCCTGCACCGCGTTCTGGATGTGCGGGTTCGCCATGAACAGATTCCACACGAAGCCATCTTGATAATTGGCGATCATCAGCAGGATGTCGCCCTGATCGATGCCGATGTGATCGCGCGAGTACCAGTCTTCGAGCTCGTTGATCGCGCTTACGTAGCCGTACTCGCGCCAGACGCGCGTGCCGTACTCGGTCAGCATGGCGCGCATCCCGCTCAAGGCGATTTCCGGCGTGAACGGCAGGCATGACGCCGACGCATACGGCGCGACCGTCCCGTCGTGGTTGGCGTCCGACGCGCCGTAGGCACGATAGCCGTTCGGTCCATCCGATGCGCTTAGCCCCCACACACCATTCTGGAACGTCGGCACGTTCGCGCTGTGATCGACCGCGAAGTCGTGGTTACGCTGGCAGGCAGCCGTCGTATTGTTCCAGTAGTTGGCGTAATGGTCTTCCAAGCCTTGCAAATTGAGGAACGCCAGCGGGTACTGGTAGACGAACAGCGGTTCCCCCGGCAGATAGATGTACTCGCCGTTCCGCCTGACCGGACGTTCCCACAAATCCCATGCGTATGCCGGGATCGGATGCGTCGGCGAGCCGAACGCCAGCGCGTACATGATCAGCGACTCGTCAAAGTGATCCCACTCCGCCCTGTAGAACCCGTCTTCGGGCGTCCAGCCCATCTTGAGCAGGCTGCTGCCGTTGAGCATCCAATCCCATTCGACATTCGCGTACAGTTGATCGGCAAGCTCGGCGGCTTCCGTCCCGGCGAAGTATTGACCGCTGACCAGCGCTCCCGCCACGAGCAGCGCCGTGTCAATCGACGAGAGTTCGCTGTTCCACACCCGTTCACCGGTCTGCATGTTGACGAAGTGGAAGAAGAAGCCGTTTGTGCCCTGCACACCGCCGTTGAGGAAGGTTTGCAGCGTCGTCAGGACGCGCTGATAGCCCTCGTCATAGGTGATCCAGCCGCGATCCACGCCAATCGGGATCGCCGCCAAGCCGAAGCCAACCGCCGCGATGCTGGCGGGCGAATCCGGCGTGCTGCGATCCTTGATCAAGCCGTTATCGGGGTTCGCTTCCAGCCAGAAGAAGTCAAACGTGCGGCGCGCAACCGCATCCACAAACGCAGCGTCATCCAGTGCGAGCAGCGCGGCGATTTCCGGGCTAGCGCTCACAGTCTCCTCCTCAGAATCAAGCGGGTCGGGCGCGGTGAGATAGCCGTGACCGATGTAGAACGGTTCGATCAGCGGCGTTTTGCTGCCCCCGCTGTCGTCGAAGAACGAAAAGTAAATCATATACTCGTGATCGGGGATCAGCGTGCGCATCGCCGGATCAAGCGTCCAGATGACGTGATTCCAGCCCGCTTGGACATTCGAATCGCTGAAGATGCCCGCTACCCAGTTGAACCCGCCGCCGGTGACATCCGCCATGCCCATAAAGAAGACGTTCGGGTTGACGGCGTTCTCTTCGGGCAGGTATACATCGAGCACCACCTGCGTGAAGGTGCGAAACTCCACCAGCGCCGCGCCGGTCACCGGGATCGCCAGCTTGGTTTCATCCGCCGTGCCGCCGGGGGTGACGACGAGGACAGGTTCGCCGTCCACTTCACCCGCCGCGACCGAGGAGCCGCTGTTATCGTCGCCGATGGTCGAACTATCGAGCGACTCCCAGACTGTCCAGAAATATGGGTCTTGTTGGGCGGTGACAGCCACGCCAGACAACCACAGGAAGCAGATCAAGAGGAGGAAAAGTCGTGAGGTAACACGTGTAATTTGCATCAAACACCCCTAATCCAGTTAAATAGAGTATAGTGAGGCAGCTACTGCCTGTCAAAACGCTTTTACAAAATCTCAGGGAGATCATTGAAGATTGGTTTGCAATGAGTTCGACGCTTCGCTATGCTACAGTAAAAGCGTTATGACAAGTAGGTTTTATGACTTCAACGATTTTTGATGTCGCCAAACACGCCGGGGTCTCCATCGGGACAGTTTCCCGCGTCCTGAACAACCGTGACCGCGTCAGCCAAGCGACGCGCGAACGCGTACTGCGCGCGATCCGCGAACTAGACTACCACCCCAACAGTTTCGCGCAGGGACTCGCCAGCCAGCAGACCGACACCATCGGCTTGGTGCTGCCGCAGGTCAATGACCCATTCTTTTACGAGATCGTGCGCGGCGTCGAGGATGTGGTGACGGCAGCGGGCTACAGCCTGATGATCGTCAGCCAACCGCGCCAAACCTCCGAAAGTCATTACGGCAGAATGTTCCGGCGCGGCATCGTGGATGCCATGATTCTCGCCTCGGTTGATGTCTACCCCGACGAAATCCGCGAGATCATCGCGGGCGGTGTCCCGGTGACGTTCATCCAGCAAAATCCCGGCAAAGATGTCCCGGCGGTCATGATCGACAATTACGGCGGCATGGCGGAACTGACGACGCACCTGATCGGACATGGCTACAAGCGCTTTGCCTATATCACCGGGACGAACCACACGCCCGATAACGCCGAACGTCTGCGCGCCGTGCGCGAAACGCTGGAGGGTCACGGGCTGCACCTGCCGAAAGAACGGATCGTCGAGGGCAACTATCTGCGCGGCAGCGGCTACCGCGCCATGTTCAACCTGCTCGATCTGGCGGAACGCCCCGACGTCGTGATCGCGGGGAACGATCAAATGGCGGTCGATGCGATCCTCGCGGCACAAGAGCGCGGCTTGACCGTCCCCGACGACATCGCCGTGACCGGTTTCGATGACGTGCCGCTCGCCAGCTACGTCAACCCGCCGCTGACTACCGTTCATCAGCCGATTTTCGAGGTCGGCGGACAAGCCGCGCGCCTTGCACTCGATCTCGTGCGCGCCGCTGCCGGGGGCAAAACGCCGATTTCTCCACGGGTTATACTGCCCACGACGCTGGTCATCCGGCGTTCGTGCGGCTGCGAACAATAGGCTTTATAAGCACAGGACTCTGGCAGTGACCACTCTCCCCGCTAAAGCGGGGAGCTTCTCAGGCTACGTGTGCGCTTACCGTCTCCCGAAGG
>JACSRG010000920.1 GCA_014879865.1 Anaerolinea sp. | reverse complement strand
TTCGTCCTCGTCTCCGCGCTGGCGTTCACGGCGTGGGATTTGTTCCTCGACCCGCAGATGGTCGCGTGGGATTTGTGGCGTTGGGCTGACCCCGGCGCGATCAACTATTTCGGCATTCCGTTCGTCAATTATGCGGGCTGGCTGCTGGCGTCCGCCGTGATTACGCTGATCGCCGGGAGGATCGCGCCGCTGCACCGCTTGCCCGCGCGCCCGCTGCTGATCATCTACGCGATCACATGGGCGCTCGAAACGATTGGCTTGGCGGTCTTCTGGGGACTGCCCGCGCCCGCGCTCGTCGGCAGCATCGGCATGGGCGCGATGCTGCTCTGGGCATGGCGCGCTTCCAAGCAGGAACATCATGGCTAACGAGGTCGCGCTGCAAACGCTCGTCTGGGCGGTGATCGGCTTCGTCAGCGGGTCGCTGATGCTGGCGTACTGGTTCGGGCGGGCGGTCACGCGCGTCGATGTGCGGACGGTCGGCGATGGCAACCCCGGCGCGGCGAACGTCATCAAGGCGGGCGGGTTCGGCGCGGGCTTCGTCGCCATGCTGCTCGACGCGTTCAAGGGCGCGATTCCCGTCAGCATCGCCAAGTACGTCGTCGGGCTGACCGGCGTCCCGTTGGTGATCGTCGCGCTTGCGCCGATCTTCGGGCACGCCTACTCACCGTTCCTGCGTGGTCGCGGCGGCAAAGCGGTCGCCGTGAGCTTCGGCGTGTGGACGGCGCTCACCATCTGGGAAGCGCCCTCGTTCGGCGGGATTCTGCTCGGCGTGTGGTTCAGCGTGGTCGTCCGCTCCGGGTGGGCGGTGCTGCTGGCGCTGTTGTGCCTGATCGCCTACTATCTGATCACGCGCCCTGACCCGGTGATTCTGGCGGTGCTGGCGATCAACGCGGCGCTGCTCGTGTGGAAGTACCGCGCCGATTTCCGCCATGCGCCGGGGCTGCGCGGGTGGGTTTTGAAACACCTGCGTTGAGAGTAAAGAATCAGAGTGAAAAGTTGAAAGTCGAAAGTTGAAAGTGAAAAACCCCTCGTTCATCTTTTACTTTTAACTTTCCACTTTTAACTTCTTCTATCGGATACTCTATGTTCGTGCTAACCCTCACCATCCTATTGACCGTACTGATCGCCGCGCCGCTGACCGTCATCCTGCTGACGGCGCTGCTCAATGCGCTGACGTTCCCCCGTCTGCGCCGCCCCCGGCAGGCTCGGACGCAGCCCGCAGTCCCCTTACAACCGTTCGTCTCCATCTTGATCCCCGCGCGCGATGAAGCCGCCGTGATCGCCGGGACGGTCAAGGCGCTGCTGGCGCAGCCCTATCCCGCCTTCGAGGTCATCCTGCTCGACGACCATTCGACCGATGGGACGGGCGACATCGCGCGCGCAGCCGCACGCACGATCCCCGGCGGCGGCGAGCGCCTGCGGGTGATCGCCGGGCAGACGCTTTTATCGGGATGGTTGGGCAAGAATTGGGCGTGTCATCAACTGGCGGGCGCGGCGCGCGGTGAGGTGCTGATCTTCGCCGATGCCGATGTGCGCTGGGAAGCGAGTGCGCTCCCCGCGCTGGTCGCGCACCTGACGCGCACGCGGGCGGATTTGCTCACCGTGTGGTCAACGCAAATCACCGTGACATGGGGCGAACGCTTGATCGTCCCGCTGATCGCGCTGGTGATCCTCGGTTACCTTCCCGCGATCCTCGTCCACCGGACGCCGTTCCCGGCATTTGCGGCGGCGAACGGTCAATGTCTGGCGTTCCGGCGCAAGGCATACGACAAGATCGGCGGGCATATCGGGGTGCGCAATCAGATCGTGGAGGACATCACCCTCGCGCGGCGGATCAAGGCGGCGGGGCTGCGTCTGCGCATGGCGGACGGCGCGGGCTTGATCACCTGCCGGATGTACCGTGATTGGCGCGGCGTGCGCGACGGTTTCGCCAAGAACATCACGGCGGGCTACGGCGGTAAGGTGATCTACTTGCTGGCGGCGACGCTGTTTCACTGGCTGATCTTCCTCGTGCCGCCCGTGTGGCTGCTGATCGGCTGGCTGAGTCCCGATCCGCTGTATCCGCTTGCGCCGCTGACGCTGATGGTGATGGGAATTGCCGTGCGGGCGATCACGGCAGCGGCGACCCGCCAGCGGGTGATCGACGCGCTCTTCATGCCGCTGTCGGCGCTGCTGATGACACGGATCGCATTACAGGCGATCTGGTGGCAGGCGCGCTACGG
>JACSRG010000527.1 GCA_014879865.1 Anaerolinea sp. | reverse complement strand
GTCAAACGCACGATTCTGGTGGTGCAGGGACTCCCCGCGCTGCTGGCGATCATCGCCGTGCTGATCGGGTAGCGGCGCTTAGCGTCCGGCGGCGATGCGCACGTTCTCCGCGAGGTAGGTCAGCACTTCGATCAGGCGGTAACGCCAGTCGTCGTTCGCCGGATCAAGCGCCAGTTCGACCGCTGTGCGCGTGACCGTCACATCGTCGCCCAGTTCAATCGCCAGCCGATCCCGGTTGACTTCGACCAGATACGGCAGGCGCGTCTCGATCTTGTCGTCCCGGTACAGGACGTGCGTCGCGTTGGCGGCTTGCGCCATGATCTTGACGTGAATCTGGAACAGCAGCCCTTCGACCGCTGCCGGAAGCTGCCCGAACCGGTCGCGCAGTTCATTGCGCATCGCCTCCACGTCGAGCGCATCCGCCAGCCCGCCGATGCGGCGGTAGATTTGCAGGCGCAGCGCCAGTTCGGGGATGTAATCGGTCGGCAGGTAAGCGGGCATCGGCAGGTCGATGATGATGCTGTTCTCGGTGAGGATCGGCGCAGGGATGACTCCATCCGGCGTGCGCGCTGGCGCGGCTTCGCCTTTCAGTTCGCGCACGGCTTGCGCCAGCATTTGCGTGTACAGGTTCAAACCGATGGCGGCGACATGCCCCGTCTGCCGCGTGCTGAGGATGTCGCCCGCGCCGCGCAGTTCGAGGTCGCGCATGGCGATCTGGTAGCCCGAACCCAAGTCGGTGTACTCGCGCAGCGTCTCCAAGCGCGCCCGCGCTTCATCCGTCAGCCGATTGCTCGGCGGGTGGAAGATGTAAGCGTATGCCTGCTGCGCCCCACGCCCAACGCGCCCCCGTAGCTGATACAACTGCGCCAAGCCGAACAGATCGGCGCGGTCGATGATCAGCGTGTTGGCGTTGGGGATGTCCAGACCGCTCTCGATGATCGCCGTCGCCAGCAGGATGTCATATTCCCCGTTGGCGAACTCCTCCATGACGCGCTCTAGGCGGTTGTTGTCCATCTGCCCGTGCCCGGTGACGATGCGCGCTTCCGGCACGATCTTTTCCAGCCGTTCGCGCAGCGCGTCAATCGTGTTGATGCGGTTGTGGACGACGAACACCTGACCGCCGCGCTCCATTTCGCGGATCACGGCTTGGCGCACCAAGCGATCATCGAACGCCCCGACATGCGTGATCACCGGCAGGCGATCTTCCGGCGCAGTCTGGATCATGCTGATGTCACGCACCCCGGTCAACCCCATGTAAAGCGTGCGCGGGATCGGCGTGGCGGTCAGCGTGAGGATGTCTACCTGCGTGCGCAGCTTCTTGAAGTGCTCCTTGTGCTTGACGCCGAAGCGCTGTTCCTCGTCGATCACCACCAAACCGAGGTTCTTCATCTTCACATCGTTCTGGATGAGCCGGTGCGTCCCGATGATGATGTCGATCTCGCCCGATTCCAACTGCTTGAGCGCCCGCTTCTGCTCCTCCGGCGTGCGGAAGCGCGAGAGCATTTCCACCTTGATCGGGAAGGCGCTCAGGCGGCGCGAAAAGGTTTCGTAATGCTGCTGCGCGAGGATGGTCGTCGGCACGAGGATGGCGACCTGCTTGCCATCGTTGACCGCCTTGAACGCCGCCCGCAGCGCGACTTCCGTCTTGCCGTAGCCGACATCGCCGCACACCAACCGATCCATCGGGTGCGGCTTTTCCATATCGGTCTTGACGTCGGCGACCGCCCGCAGTTGATCGTCCGTCTCGACATACGGGAATGAGGCTTCAAGTTCGTGCTGCCATGGGGTATCCACGTTGAAAGCGTAACCGGGCGCGCTGGCGCGGGCGGCATAGAGTGCCAGCAGGTCGCGCGCTTCCTCCTCGACCGCCTTCTTCGCCCTGCCCTTGATCCGACTCCAATCCGCCACGCCGAGCTTGTTGAGCGCGGGCGGCTTGTCGTCGGGACCGACGTAACGCGCCAAGCGATCCGCTTGATGGATCGGCACGAACAGCGTATCCGTCCCGGCGTACTCGATCAGCAGGTATTCGCGTTCCACCCCTTCGAGCGTGCGGCGGCGCATCCCGATAAACTTGCCGACGCCGTAATCGACGTGCACGACGTAATCGCCTTCGTGCATATCGGCATATGCGCCTTCGGGCGTCTTGGCGCGGCGCACGACCTTGCGGCGGCGCGGTTCGGGGCGACTCCAGCCGAACACCTCGGCGTCGGTGAACAGGTGCGCCTCGCCGCCATCCCCGGTGCGCAGACGCCAGCCTTCGCTCATCGTGCCTTCGACAAACGTGACCGTTTCGGGCGCGGGCGGCGTGATGATAATGTTCGTCTTGAGCAGGTAGGTCGATTCTTGCTCCTGCCACAATTCGGTCAAGCGGGCGGCTTGCGTCGTCACAGCGATCACGCGGTCGCCGTCGTTGCGCAGCTTGCGCAGATGCGTGAGCAGGCTCTTAAGCTGCCCGCCGAAACGCATTTCCGGGACGATCAAGCCCTCGAACAGGGTATGATCACCGCCGAGGGAGTCATCTTCCGTGTCGGCGTGTCCCAGATACACCACGCTGTGTTCGCGGATCGCCTCCACCAGCCGCTCCCAACTGATATAGGGCTGCGGGTAATCGGGCGGAATGACCTGCCCGCTCACTTTTTCGTCGCGGTCTTGCGCGGCATGGGCTTCGATCTCCGTGACCACGTCACGCAGTTCGCTCGCGTCGTCCACGAGGATCAGCGCGTTGTGCGGCGCGTAATCCAGCAGGCTGACCGGACTGCCGTAGATGTAGGGCAGATAGGTTTCGAGGAACGGGAACGCCGATCCGGTCGCCAGCGAGTCGCGATCCGCCAGCGGGCTGGTCACATCGGCTTCGAGCGCGGGCAGCCCGTCGAACCAGCTCCCCAGCGTAGTCGCCAGCGGCGGCGCGTGTTCGGGCAGCACTTCGCGTGCCGGGGTAATCGTGATCTGCGTGATCTTCTCGGTGGAGCGCTGCGTCGCCGGGTCGAAGTGGCGCAGGCTGTCGATCTCGTCGTCAAAGAACTCGATGCGCACCGGGCGATCTTGCGCCAGCGGGTAAATGTCGAGGATGCCGCCGCGCCGCGAGAATGTCCCCGGCTCGATGACCATCGTCGTGCCGTCATAGCCGATCTGCTGCCAGCGCGCCAGCAGCTTGCCGATGTCCCACCGATCCCCGACCTTGAGCGTTTGCGTCGCCGTGCGGAAGGTGTTCACGGGCATGGTGCGCTGCATCAACGCGCGCGCCGAGGTCACGACGACCGGATGCCGATCCACGACGCGTTCGTCCAGCAGCGCGCCGAGCGTGCTGATCCGGTTGCGCAGCGCCGACTCGCCCCATGGGACGCGCTCGTAAAACGGCGAAGCAGGTTCGGCGAAGCGGTAGATCGGCGCGTCTTCCCCGAACCACACCGGAAACTGCTCGGTGACATTGTAGGCGCGGTCGATGCGCGCGGTCAGGTAGACGACGGGCGCGCCCCAATCGCGCGCCAGCGCCGCCGCGACATAGGGACGCGCAGCACGCAGCACGCCAAGTTCCGCCGAGGGCTTACCCGGCTGACGCAGCGTATCGAGCAGCGCCTTGTAAGTCGGCGCGCTGCGCAGCAGTTCCAGCAAGCCGGAGAGTTGAATCACTGTCTTGTCAGGAGTCATTGTTGTCATTCTAACGCCCATGGTGCGTAAGGACGTGCGGGAGGACGGTTATAGCTGAGGTCGTTGATATGGGATCGACAGCTCTGTCGCCAGATCATACACCGTATAGTCCAGATCGGGCAGTGTGAGGATCGCGCATGTGCCGCTGCCATTGATCAAGCGCACTGAACCGGGATTGACGATGGTTACCCCGTCCACCTTGACCAGCATCGGATCATGGGTATGCCCCAGAATCAAGACATCAGACTTCGCTGAATGCGCGGCGCGCTGGAGATCGTGACGTTCGGCGAACGACCATAAATAGATGCGGTTGCTCGATGGGATACCGTGCGCGAGCAGTACGCGCAGTCCGCCTGCCGTGAACTCGTGCTGGCGCGGCAGTCCTTGCAAGTACGTCAAACTGTCCGCTGTCAGCGCGTCGAACGGTGGGTCAGTTTGCTGCACCCGGCGGTAGTGGACGCTTCCCGGCGCGATTGCGTCCTCGTCATGGTTGCCCATGACACACGGAATGCTACTGCCGCGAAAGTGACGCACAACGCCTTCCCCCGGCGTCGTGCCATCGATCAGATCACCCGCGCAGACGATCTGATCGACATTCTGCCGCTGGAACAACGCGAGTGCGCGTTCCAGCCCCGGCAAATCGGCGTGAATGTCGGAGAGAATGCCCAGCTTCATGAGTCGGATTGCGGCTCCGCTGTAGGTTCGGACTGAGGGCTAGACTCCGGTTTGGGTTTCGGTTCTGCTTTCGGCTTCGGTTCGCCTGTGCCGTTGTAGCGATTCATCGCCACTTCGACGCCATCCGTCAGCCACGTTTCGACCGCCAGCACCGCGCGATCTGCCACTTCCGTCGCCAAAATGTCGTCGTCGCCTTTGAACGGCGCGAGGACGTAATCTGCCGCGCTCATCCGTCCCGGCGGACGCCCGATCCCGAAGCGTACCCGATTAATCACCTGATTGCCCATGCGCTGCAAGATATGCTTCAAGCCGTTCTGACCGCCCGAACTGCCCATCTTGCGGATGCGCAGCGTGCCGAGCGGCAGATCGAGGTCATCGGCGATCACCAGAATTTGATCTGACGTGATCTTGTAGAAATGGGCGAGCGGCTGGACGGCGTCACCGCTCAGGTTCATGTAGGTGAGCGGCTTCGCGAGGATCACCTTTTTGCCGAGGATTGTCCCCGCGCCGGTTTGCGCCTTGTGTTCGGTCTTGCCGATGGTGATGCCGTGCTTCGCCGCCAAGCGATCCAGCACCCGCCAGCCAACATTGTGGCGCGTATTTTCATACTGCTTGCCCGGATTACCCAAGCCGACGATCAAGTAGATTTCCGACATCAATAACCCCTTGCGTCTTGGCGACTTCGCGCCTTTGCGTTGTGTTTTTTCTCAGGTACTCAAATACGGAAACAGCAGCAGCACCACGTTAACGACGATCTGGCAAATCCATGCGGCGGCGAGTCCGTTGCGGTCGCGCACGTAGCTGTACATCATGTCGATCAGCACAAATGCCGTCCCGATCAGCACGGCGATCACGGGGTAGCGCCCCACGTCGAGCATCGGGAAGAACAGCAGAATCGACCACACCGACGCCATCGCCCCGACGATCCACCATGACTGCCGCGCCTGCAGCACGCTGCGGAAGAACAGCGTTTCCGCGAGCGGCATGACGAAGATCAAAAACGCGGCGACTGCCCCGGCGGACAAATTGCGAATCTCCCCGGCGATCCCCGTCTGGAACATCAGCCGCACGGTCGTCGTGAGCGTACTGCCGCCGACGAGCAGCAGCGGCGCGGCGACGATCAAGGCGAAGATGATGCCCCATGCGACGTTCTCGAGCCGCTCCTGTTCGATGCGTTCGCCCGTGCCGAACAACCACGCCAGCACGCCGAACAGCGCCAGCAGCCCCCAGCCGATCACGTAGCGCAAGTCGCCCTGTGCGGGCAGGATCGGCGTCAGCCCGATGATCAACGCCAGCGCGATCAGGTAGCCGAACGCCGGATCGTTGTTCGCCCCCCGGTAGCGGGTCGGGGCTTCCCCGTCGAATTCAGCCGAGTCGTCGTCATCTGGCGCTAGATCGTCGCGCTCGAATTCGGGATCATCCGGTTGGTGCTGTGGCGCTCCAAACATACTGCCGACCTAATCCGACACGGGCGCGGGCAGCAGCACCGCGCGCGCCGCCTCGATTACCCGTTCCACATCATCCGGCTTGATCCAGTAGTGGGTCACCGCGCGCAGCAAACCCGTTTCGCCGGGGTACGGCATGATCAGGATGTTATATTCGGTCTTCATCCGTTCCGAGAAGGCATCGGCGCTCATGGGGGCGTCGGGACGCAGCCGGAAGAAGATCATATTCGTCTTGACCTGTTCCAGATCGAGATCGACGCACGGCAGCGCCGCCAGCCCTTCTGCCAAGCGGCGCGCGTTGACGTGATCTTCGTGCAGACGTTTGCTCATCTCGTGCAGCGCGATCAAGCCCGCCGCCGCGAGAATCCCCGCTTGGCGCATCCCACCGCCGAGGCTCTTACGCACGCGGTGCGCCTGCTTGATGAAGTCTTTCGAGCCGACAATCACCGAGCCGACCGGGGCGCACAGCCCTTTCGACAGACAGAAGGTGACGCTGTCCGCGCCCATCGTGAGTTCCTTCACGCTGACGTTGAGCGCCGCCGCCGCGTTGAAGATACGCGCGCCGTCGATATGCAGTTTCAAGCCATTTTCGCGGGCGACCGCCGCCACCTGCTGCGTGTATTCCACGCTCAACGGCGCGCCGGACACGCCCGCCGTATTTTCGATGGCGATCAGCCGCGTGATCGGGTCGTGTTCGTCGTCGGGACGGATAGCGTGGCGAATCTGGTGGATGTCCATCATGCCATCGCGCACATAGGGGAGCGTGCTTGGCTGTACGCCGCCGTACATCGCCGCGCTGCCCGCTTCATACAGGAAGATGTGCGACTTCTTGCCGATGATGATCTCGTCGCCGCGCCGCGTGTGCGCCAGCACCGAGGTCAAATTGCCCATCGAGCCGCTGGCGACGAACAAGCCCGCCTCTTTGCCAAACAGCGCGGCGGCGTCCGCTTGCAGTTGATTCACCGTCGGGTCTTCGCCGTAGACATCGTCGCCGACCGGGGCATTTGCCATCGCCGCGCGCATTTCCGGCGTGGGCTGCGTGACCGTATCGCTGCGTAAGTCGATCATGTTCATGCTGAATTCGTCCTCTCGTCAACCGCACGAATCCTAGTCGGCAATTCGTGCGTTGGCAAGAGACGAATAACGCCGGAACGCGGTAAACTGGTAGTGGACGATGCAAACGCATCGCCAGAACAAGGATTGACCATGACCACGATCACCGTGCAGCATGTGACCAAGCATTTCCACCAGACCATCGGCGATGGGACGGAGACGCGCAAAGTCGCCGCGCTGGATAACGTCTCGCTCAAAGTCGCGTCGGGCAGCGTGCTGGCGATCTTGGGACCCTCCGGCTGCGGCAAGACGACGCTGCTCCGCTGCATCGCCGGTTTGGAACATCCCGACAGCGGCGCGATCCTCTACGATCATGCCGATCTGCGCGACATTCCGCTGCAAGAGCGCGGGATCGGCATGGTGTTTCAGGACGGCGCGCTGATGCCCCACTGGGAAGCCGAAAAAACGGTTGGCTTCTTCATGTGGCTGCGTCACCGCGAAAGCGAAGTGCCGGAACGGGTCGCCCGCATCTCGCAGATCACCGGCATCGGCTTGGATAAACTCATGCCGCGCAAGCCGTCACAGCTTTCCGGCGGCGAAAAGCAGCGCGTCGCCATCGCCCGTGCCCTGACGCGCGATCCGAAAGTCTTCCTGTTCGACGAGCCGTTTTCCAGCCTCGACGCCAAACTGCGCGCCAACGCCCGCATCGAACTCAAGAAGCTGCTGCACGAATTCCCCGTCACGTCGATCTATGTCACGCACGACCAGCAAGAAGCGATCACGCTGGCGCATCGCATCGCCGTCATGCGCGCCGGACAGATCGAACAAATCGGCACATACCGCGACCTGTACTACAACCCGTTGAATCTGTTCGTCGCCACGTTTTTCGGCACGCCGACGATCAATCTATTCGACGGCGTGATCCAATCGCATCACTGGCAGGGCGAGAACTTCGGCGGCTATCCCGTGCGCGGCGATCTGGACGATGGCACGGGCGTCACGCTTGGCGTGCGCCCCGAAGCAGTCCTGCTCAGCGACGACGGAGTCGCCGCCCGCGTCGAGAGCGTGATCCCATTCTTCGCCGAGCGTCATCTGCTGCTCGAACTCACCGCCGGACGCGAACGCTGGCACATGACCGTCCCCGAATCGACACCGGTCAAGGTCGGCAGCACGATCCATATGGCATTCGATCCCGACGGAATCCACTGCTTCGACTCCAAAACGGGCAGACGAATCGGATAAATTGCCCAATCCCCATCGCGTATGAACGCTTTGACAAAACTTTGAAACTCCGCTAAAGTACCTGTAAACGATTACTTATTGTGAGTTACGCTGATGCCCGTTCTTTCTGTAGAAAACATTACTAAGCATTTTGGCGCGGTGGAAGCGCTTAAGGGAGTCACCTTCAGCGTCGAGCGCGGCGAAGTCGTGGCGCTGGTCGGCGACAATGGCGCGGGCAAATCGACGCTGGTCAAGATCATTTCCGGCGTCTACCAGCCGAGCGGCGGCGCGTTCTACCTCAACGATACGCCGTGCATCTTTCCCAATCCGGCGGCGGCAATGGCTGCCGGAATCGAAACCGTCTACCAACATCTCGCGCTGATCGAACAGCTTGACGTAGCCGACAACATCTATTTGGGACGCGAACTCTGGCGCGGCGGCGCACTGGGCAAATTGTTCGGTTGGATGGATCGCGCGACGATGCGCCGCGAAACCGCGCAGGCGCTCAGCGGGCTGCATATCAAAATCCCCGCGCCGACGCTCCCTGTCCGCATGATGAGCGGCGGTCAGCGGCAGGCGGTCGCTATCGGGCGGGCACTGCTGTGGGGGCGCGAACTCCTGATCCTCGACGAGCCGACCGCCGCGCTCGGCGTGGAAGAAACCGAGCAGGTACTAGAGATGATCGAGAAGCTGCGCGCCGAACGGGGCATCAGTTTTCTAGTCATCAGTCACAACATGCAAGATGTCTACCGGATCGCTGATAAAATCGTCGTCCTGCGACAAGGGCGGCATGTCAAGACGCTGAACAAATCCGAGACATCCCCCCAAGACATTGTCGCCTATATCACGGGGGCAAAAGAATAGCATGGCAACGATCAAAGAAGTGGCAGAATACGCGCGGGTCAGCGTGGCGACCGTTTCGCGGGTGGTCAACAATACCGGCTACGTCAGCACCGACCTGCGCGAACGGGTCGAGCAGGCGATGTCGTCGCTCAACTACAAGCCGAGCGCGCTGGCGCGGTCGCTGCGCCGCCAAGAAACGCTGACAGTCGGCGTGCTGCTCCCCCAACTGAACCAACCGTTCTTCAGCACGCTGGCGTTCGCGATGGAAAAGACACTGTTCGCCAGCAGCTACAAGACGATCATTTGCAGCTCGGAAGAAGATGTCGCCAAAGAAGCCGCCTACATCGACATGCTGCTGCGCCAGCGCGTAGACGGCGTGCTGATCGTCCCAACCGGGCAAAGCGTCGAGAACGTCAACCGCCTGATCACCGGGCATGTGCCAGCGGTGCTGATCGACCGCGATCTGCCCAACATGACGATCAACCGGGTGCTGACCAACAACAGCGACGGCGCTTGCCAAGCGATGCGCCATCTGCTGGAACTCGGACACCGCCGGATCGCCGTGATTGGTGGTCCGCCATACAGCCGCGCGATTGAGCAGCGCTTGCATGGGATCAAGCGCGCCTTTGCCGAACTGGAACTTCCCTACGACAACCGCAGCACGATCATGAGTACGCTGACCGAATTCGAAATGGGCTACCAGATCGCGCACCAACTGCTGGGAGAGGCGGAGCGTCCAACGGCGATCTTCGCGCTGACCGACGTGATCGCCGTCGGGGTGCTGCACGCCGCCGCCGATCATCAACTCAGCCTCCCGCGCGATCTGTCGGTGGTCGGTTTCGACGACATCCCGCTGGCGCGCTTCAGCATCCCCAGCCTGACGACCGTCGCGCAGCCGATTTACGAGATGGGCGAAACCGCTGCCGCGCTGCTGCTGGATCAGCTCCGCACAGGCAGCCCCGGCAGCCAGACGACCACACTGGAAACGCGGCTGGAAATTCGCCAATCGACCGCCCCGCCGCTGGGCTAGCCACCGAGGAGATGGTATGCGCGTCAACCTGCTTTCGACCCCTGCCCGCCCGCGACCGAGCGCTGCCCATCCGGTAACGCTGTGGTTGGCGCGCTATGGCATTATCCTTGTCCTGATCGCGCTGGTGGTCGCGCTGTCCGTCCTGTCGCCGATCATTCGCGGCGAACAGCTTTTTCTAACGACCAACAACCTGATTCAAGTGGCGCTGCAAGCCTCGATCAACGCGATCATCGCCGTCGGCATCACGTTCGTGATCACCAGCGGTGGGATCGACCTCTCCGTCGGGTCGATGGTTGCGCTCGGCGGCGTGGTCGCCGCGCTGGCGATGAAAAACGGCGCGTCGCCGTGGGGCGGTTTTGCCGTCGCCGTCGGCGTTGGTGCGCTGTGCGGCATCTTCAACGGACTGCTGATCACGCGGGTCGGTCTCGCCCCGTTCATTGCGACGTTGGGCACGATGGGCGTGTTTCGCGGCGTCGCGCTGATCATCAGCGAGGGCTTGGCGATCTACGGCTTCGGGCGCGAATTCTTGCAGCTCTTTGCCGGGCGCATCGACCTCCCGCTGATCGGGGCTGTCCCGGTGCAGGTGATCATCTTCGCCATCATCGCGGTGATCGCCGCGCTCGTGCTGGCACAGACGCGCTTCGGCAAATATACGATTGCGCTCGGCGGCAATGAAGAAGCGACGCGCTTGGCGGGTATCCCGGTCAAACGCTACAAGCTCGGCATTTACACCCTGAGCGGCATGTTGACCGGCGTCGCCTCGGCGCTGCTGCTGGCGCGCTTGAGTTCCGGCGACCCGACCTACGGCGTCGGCTTCGAGTTGGACGCCATCGCCGCGACGGTCATGGGCGGCACGAGTCTATCGGGCGGCGAAGGCACGATTGCCGGGACGATTGTCGGCGCGCTGATCATCAGCCTCGTGCGCAACGCGATCAACCTGTTCAATGTGCCGAGCTACTGGCAAGACCTCGTCATCGGCGCGGTGATCGTGCTGGCGGTCATGCTCGATCAGTGGCGTAAGCGCCAGTCACGGCGGGATTAGTGAGAGTATTCCAGCCAACCGGCTGAATGCTATTTACAAATTATAGTCAAGGTTGAGGAGAAAGATGAAGAAGTTAACGTTGCTGCTCGTTCTGCTCTGTGCGGTCATTTTGGCGGTTGCGCCCCTCGCGGCGCAAGAAGACACCATTCGTATCGGCGCGCTGATCAAGAACGATTCGAACCCCTATTTCTTGACAATGGCGGACGGCTATCGGTTCGCCGCCGAGCGCTATGGCGTGGACATCGTCATCGGCAGCACCCCGACGGAAGACTCAGCGGATGAACAACTGGCAATCCTCGAAACGTGGCTGAACGAAGGCGGCTTTGACGCGCTGATCGTGACGCCGTTCCGTGCCACCAGCTTGAACAGTGCGCTCATCCGGGCAACCGAGATGGGTATCCCGATCATCAACATCGACGAGTTGATCCCGGCGGATGCGCAGGAAGGCATCGACCTCGCGGCGCAGATCGCATCGAATAACGTGCGCGGCGGCAGCTTGGCAGGCGCATACGCGCTGAGCATCCTCAGCCCCGGCGACGAAGTGGCGGTGATCGAAGGCGCTCCCGGCACGACCAGCAGCATCGACCGTGTAAACGGTTTCACACAGGCGGCACTGGCGGGCGGATTGAACGTCGTCGCCAGCCAGACGGCAAACTGGGATCGCGCGGAAGCGTACAACGTCGCCACCAACATTCTGCAAGCCAACCCGAACGTCCGCTTCATCTTCGCGGCGAACGACGGCATGGGCTTAGGCGCGGTTGAGGCGGTCGAAGCGGCGGGCTTGGCGGAACAGGTCGAAGTCGCCAGCGTTGACGCCATCCCCGAAGCAGTCGAAGCCGTCGCGGCGGGTCGTCTCGCCGGGACAGTCGCGCAGTACCCCGACGAAATGGCAGTGCTGGCGGTCGAAGCGGCGATCAAGCTGGTGCAGGGTCGTCCCATCGCCCCGGTGATCGAATCGCCTGTCGTGCTGATCACCTCGGAGAACGTCGCGACGGCGGGCAGCCGCTTGGGTGACCCGGCAATCGGCGATCTGCGCATCGGCGCATTGATCAAGAACGACTCGAATCCGTACTTCCTGACGATGGCGAACGGCTACCAGATGGCGGCGGAAGACTTCGGCATTGAAATCGTCGTCGGCAGCACCCCGACCGAAGACGCCGCCGACGAGCAGTTGGGCATCTTCGAAACGTGGCTCAACGAGGGCGGCTTTGACGGCTTCTCGGTGACGCCCTTCCGTGCCACCAGCCTGAACAGCGGGCTGATCACCGCCAGCGAAGCGGGGCTTCCGCTCATCAACATCGACGAGCTGATCCCGGCGGACGGGCAGGAAGGCATCAACCTGAGCGCGCAGATCGCTTCGAACAACGTGCGCGCGGGCGGCTTGGCGGCTGATCTGGTCTTGAGCCTTGTCGAAGCCGGGTCGGAAGTCGCGGTGATCGAAGGCGCACCCGGCACGACGAGCAGCATCGACCGCGTGACCGGCTTCACCGATGGCGCGATTGCGGGCGGCTTGAACGTGGTTGCCAGCCAGACGGCGAACTGGGATCGCGCTGAAGCATACAACGTCGCCACGAACATTTTGCAAGCCAACCCGAACGTCCGCGCGATCT
The DNA here is from genome assembly GCA_014879865.1 of Anaerolinea sp. Taxonomy (GTDB): domain Bacteria; phylum Chloroflexota; class Anaerolineae; order Aggregatilineales; family Phototrophicaceae; genus Flexifilum. The sequence continues at coordinate 222 of JACSRG010000527.1, read as the reverse complement.
TCGCGGCGAACGACGGCATGGGCTTGGGCGCGGTCGAGGCGGTCGAAGCGGCGGGCTTGACGGGTCAGGTGATCGTCGTCAGCGTCGATGCGATCCCCGAAGCGCTCGAAGCGGTCGCGGCGGGTCGCCTTGCCGGGACAGTCGCGCAGTATCCTGATGAAATGGCGTATCTGGCGGTCGAAGCCCTGATCAAGGTGATCGAGGGTCGCCCGATTGCACCGC
>JACSRG010000811.1 GCA_014879865.1 Anaerolinea sp. | reverse complement strand
ATCGGGATAGAGCGCCGTCTGGATGTGCGCGCATTCCGCGATTTCATGCCAATCCGGTTTCAGGCTCTCTGGCGAAAAAGCCGCATCGAGCGAAAGCGCTTGAACGCGCCATGTCCCGGTCAAGCGATGGGCATGGATTTGTGCTGGTGTAGGCAGATAGGCGAGGGTCATGGCGTCCGTTGGTCGTGTTGGTGCGCGGGTAAGGTACTCCAATCCACTATACGCCTATTTCACCGCCCGGTTGCATGGTGGAATAATATAGGGGCATGATCTATTATGCCCCTACGCCGTTACTAGACTGCCCACGCGCGCAGCGTGTTATCCCCTGACCCGCTGATGAGCATTCCGCCGGTAGGGCTGAACGCGACTGTCAGCACCGGGCGCTCATGCCCGCTCAAGGTGATCAATTCCGCGCCGGTTTGCGCGTCCCACACCTTAACCAAGCCATCCCGCCCGCCCGTCGCCAGCAGCGCCCCATCGGGACTGAAAGCGACCGTGTCCACGCCGTCGGGATGCGCGTTGATCATGCCGAGATGCGCGCCCGTCTCGAACTCGTACAGGCTGACCACGCCTGCTTTGCTGGCTGCCGCGAAGCGCTTGTGATCCGGGCTGGCGGCGATGTCGCGCACCCAATCCGGCTGATCGAGCGTGTACATCAGTTTGCACAGCCCCGTATCCCACACGCGGATTGTGGCGTCGCGCGCGCCGGAGGCGACGACCTGCCCGCGCAGACCGAACGCGACCGCATTGATTTCCTCGGTGTGACCGCTCATCGGCGTCGATTTGACGCTTTCGCGCATGTCGAACAGGCGCACATCCCGGTCACCGCCCGCCGAAGCGATCATCCGCCCGTCGAGGCTGAAGGCGACGCTGTTGACGGTATCGCCGTGTCCGCGCAAGATGAACAGTGGACGATCCAGATGAGTCATGAACAGGCGGACGGTGGTATCCGCGCCGCCGGTGACGACGGCTGTCCCGTCCGGGCTGAAGTCAAAGCCTTTGATCGGCGTTTCCGAGGCGATGGTGCGATCCGGCGTGCCGCCCAAACCGCCTTCCCACAACCAGACGCCGCTGCCGTGTGCGACGCCGAGCCACTTACCATCCCGTGACCATGCTGTTTGCGTGATGAAACCACACGAAACGCGCCCGATTTCGGTGAGCTGCGCTGCGTTGCTAAGGGTGATCGTTTCGTAACTACTCATAGACGTTTCTCAGATTTATCTAAGCTCCCATATAGTACAAAAAGGGTAGCCTTATGCCAAATTGTGGATCGAAGGGCGGCGACGATGAAAGCGAAGACACACCCCTTCTACGTGTTGACCGGGCATAACTTCATGGCATTGACGACATTTCGCAAGACAGGGCAGCCCGTGGCGACTCCCGTGTGGTTCGCGCAGGAGGGCGATTACCTGTATGTCACGACACAGGCGAGCGCGGGCAAGGTCAAGCGGATTCGGAACAACGCGCAGGTAGAGGTTGCCCCCTGTGACGCGCGGGGCACTCTGTTAGGGGAGAGCACAGAAGGCATGGCGCGCATTCTGGCGCATGATCAGGCGAACGCGGCGAAACAGGCGCTTGCGGCGAAGTATGGCTGGCAGTGGCGTGCTTTCAACTGGATGATGCGGATGCGGGGCAAAGACATGCTCTTCATCGAAATTACGCCGATGTGGTGAAAGCTGTTATAATTTGCGTTCATCATGCACATCGGACTGAACGCGCATTTACTTTCGGGCAGGGCGGGCTATCGTTCTGCCGGAATACACGGATATATCGACGGGCTGCTGCGCCACCTTCCGCGTGAAGGCTGGCGCTTTTCGGCGTTTGTCGGTGCGGCGAATGCCATGCACATCGCGGGCATCGACCTGCGCCGTTCGCGCCTCGACACCGAGTCGCCGATCCGCCGCATCCTCTGGGAACAGGCGCTTCAGCCGTTCCAGCTTGGCGAGTTCGACCTGTACCATGCGTTGGCATTCGTCGCGCCGCTGCTCAACGTCAAGCCGAGCGTCGTCACCGTCTACGATTTGAGCTTCATCCATTACCCGGAACGTTTGCCCGCAGCGCGCCGGCTCTACTTGCGCCTGCTCACGGGCTTGAGCTGCCGCCGCGCGCGCCGCATCACGGCGATCAGCCAAGCGACCGCCGCCGATCTCGCCGAGACGCTCAAGATTCCGCGTGATAAGATCGACCTCGCGCAGCCGGGCTACGATCCGCTGCGCTTTCACCC
>JACSRG010000575.1 GCA_014879865.1 Anaerolinea sp. | reverse complement strand
CAGCACCTCGACATGCGCTTCGAGCATCAGGCGAACGTCACCGTCGAGGACTACCTGTCGATGATTCGCGGCAAATCGGCGGCGCTAGTGGCGACCTGCGCGCAGATGGGCGCGCTGATCGGCTCTGGCGACGAGGTGACGGCGGGGCATTTCGCCGACTTCGGCTTGAACCTCGGCTTGGCGTTCCAGATTCGCGATGACATCCTCGGCATCTGGGGCGACCCCGCCGTGACGGGCAAATCCGCCGCGACGGACATCCTCTCGCGCAAGAAGTCGCTGCCCGTGCTGTACGGGTTGAGCCAGAGCGCGGAACTGGTCGAATTGTACGGGCGCGCAGCGTTCGGCGCGGACGAGGTCAGCGCCGCCGTGCAGATTCTCGATCAGGTCGGGGCGCAGGCGTTCACCGTCGAACACGAGACGCGCTACTACAACCGGGCGCTGGCGGCGCTGGAAGAGGCGAACGCGCGCGGCAGCGCGGGCGACGGCTTGCTGGCGCTGACGCAGTTCCTTTTTCAGCGGGCGTATTAGTTTCCTCAAACAGGAACGGATGGAAAGCCGCCTGTTTGAGCTACTGTCACTCTACTAAACTGGGGTAGACCAGTGTTACGTAGAAACGAAAATGATTGGGCGCACTTGTTGTCTCAAGCTGAAAAAACCTATGTAGATGCCGTACATAGTGGGGCAACTCTAGAATCAGAAAGTAAGCTATCGGCAGCACTAGAGTACGAGAACGTACTCGCGCAGTTTAAGGTGGGTGGCGCGTCAGTCCTGCCCACACTACACCAAAGTGCTTCGACCGTAAATGCGTATAGAAGAAACGTAGCTGTTAGAATCTTGCTTGAACTCCAAGATAAGGAGTTTTTGAAGAGACTAAGCGCATCTATTCTGGCAGATTCAACGCCACAATTGACTGAAGCTGTTCTGAAAATACTGTGGAAGGCTATCCCTCCGTCAACGGAGGATTTCGAACATTTGCTTCGTACAAGAAGGTGGGAACGACTGCCAATGCTCAGGGCTTTACTTGGCAGCTCATTCACTATTAATAAAGTTTTGGAATTGGTGCAAAACAGTGGCGATAACGGTGCTCTTCACGACTTGATAGAATTCTTGCCAGAATCGTCAAATAACAGTGCGATTCTATTGAATTTTGCACGTGCTTCATCAGAAGTTATACGGTTGGTACAGACAAAAACACGATTGGTGGCAGCGTTTAAGCTGGGTTTGCAGGGGGTGGATGAAGGTATACAATTCCTAGAGGCGGTTGCATCAAGCGAAGATGAGTTAGCTGCGGCGCGCGCCTGCGATTATCTGTCTTTGCTTGCATTACCACGAGTGATAAAGCCGTTAAAAAGGCTCTTGAAAAGCCCTGATCCTAATGTTGTAGCCGTCAGCATGCAGGCAGTTGCCAACATCGGTGTTGTAGATCTTGTAGTTGACTTGATACCGATAATACAACGCGATGAGCACGCAGCAGTAACTGATGCACGGATATGCGATGAGGCAGTGTATATTATCCGAAGTATACTGGGTGGTGAGCTACTGCAAGCCGAATACGCGGAAGAATTTGAATTTGAAAGTATACCTCCAATCCTTACAACAAAATTCAAGATACGCGTTGCTAAAAAAGCGGAAGTTATGTTGAAATCATTCGATCCCACGAGACGTTACTGGGCAGGGCATCCAATCAGTTTATCGATGTTGGTTGACAGTCTGCTATCGCCGCATAGTGGCGAGAATCGGAGAGCGGCATACAATTTACAATCTATTACAGGTGAAAATTATAGATATGAACTGGATAGCGATCTTGTGGATAACGTGAAGGCTGTGCTTGCTTGGAAGAGTCGGGCGGCCAATCCTTACCCTTTGAAACCGACGGGTTGGGCATTTATGGGCAATCCTATAATTCCTTTTGAATGATGTGATCATCCCAACCATCTATTGAGCTGCAGTTGAGCATGTGCGGGAAAAGCTATCGCTAGGATGGGATAGGCAATGGCGTGCTGCATGCTATTGGTACGTGGTGACCAGTACCTGCTCGACGTGCAACCGGGACTCGCCGTCGCCTTGAGCGCGACGACGGGAACGGATGTGACGTGCTACGTCCACAGCCCACAGGGTATCCACGCGCAGCAGGACAGCGCGGGCAATTGGGAGTGGATGGTCAACGATGGGTTGGGCAGCGCGGGCGACGGCTTGCTGGCGCTGACGCAGTTCCTTTTTCAGCGGGC
>JACSRG010000899.1 GCA_014879865.1 Anaerolinea sp. | reverse complement strand
CGATGCGCTGCTCAACCGCGCCATCGGCTTGATCGTCAACGCCTATGGCTTCTATCACGCGCAGGTGTTTCTGCTCGACGACATCGGGCAGAACGCGATCCTCTACTACAGTCACGGCGAGATCGGCAAGCAGCTTCTCGGTCAGCGCCACAAAATCCCGGTCGGCTCCGAATCGGTCATCGGCATGGTGACCAAGCGCAGTGTCCCGCTCGTCGTCAACGACACGAGCCGCCGCGACGAGGGCATCCCGCACCGCTTCAACCCGCTGCTGCCGGACACCCGCGCCGAACTGGCGATCCCGCTGCAAATCGGTGAACGCATCATCGGCGCGCTGGGCATTCAAAGCACCGAGCCGAATGCCTTCCACGACGACGAACTCCGTAACTTCCAGATGCTCGCCGACCAGATCGCCATCGCCATTCAAAACGTCCGCCTGCTGATCGAGTCCGAAGCCCGCGTCGCGCAAATCGACACGCTCAACCGCCAGTTGACCCGCGTCGCGTGGGAAGAAGCCTCGCGCGAAGAAAGTTTGACGGGCGTCTATCGCTATGACCTGCTCACGGTCGAACGGGTCGAATCGCCCGAACTGCCCCCCTCCGTCAGTGTGCCGATCAGCATTCGCGGCGAAATCATCGGGACGCTCGACGCCGCCGCGCCCGACGGCGCGATCTTCACCGACGGCGATCAGGCGATTATGCGCGCGGTCGCGGATCGTGTCGCCATCGCCATCGAAAACGCCCGCTTGTTCGAGCAGTCGCAAAGCACGCTGTCAGAGACGACCACGCTCTACCAGCTCACCCGCTACTTGAACGAAGCCAACAGCCTCGAAGACATTCTGCAAGCCATCATCGTCTCGGTGATGAAGGACGCGATCAGCGGTCAAATCGGCGTGTTTGACGAATACCCGACCGGCGGCACGCCCGCATGGTTGGAGATCAGCGCGGATTGGGCGGTAGACCCGGAACACGCGCATGACGTGCGCCTCACGGGGCTTGAACTGCACATCCCCGATCACCCGCTTTTCCAAGCGATGAACGCCGCGCAGATCACGCTCATCACCGATACCCATCGCGATAACCGCCTTGACGAAATCTCCAACGCCATCATTGCCAGCACCAACGCGCGGGCGATGGTCATCATTCCGTTCAACGTGCGCGGTATCTGGCGCGGCGTCATCATGATCCAGTTCGCGGAGACGCGCACCTTCACCCAGCGTGAAGGGCGGCTCTTCACCGCCCTGATCGACCAAGCCGGTGTCGCCATCGATAACCGTATGCTGCTCCGCCAGAACGAAGCGCAGCTTCACGAAATCGAGCGTCTGTACATCGGCAGCCGCGCGATCAACATGGCGCAGACCTTCTCCGACCTCGTGCGCGCCGCCGTCAACACCGCCAACGACCCGACGCTCAATTTCGAGCTTGGCATCTTCGAGGGCGCGCTCGACCCGACCGGCTGGTCAACCGGGCTGCGCATCGTCGCCAGTTCGCGCGGCAGCGAAATCTTCACGACCGACGAAGCCTTTGACCTCCACATCAGCCCCGATTCGCCGCTGCGCCGCCGTGACCCGCAAATCGTGACGGATCGCGGCGGGTTCGAAGCCGAACCGGGCAGTATGCTGGCGCTCGCTCGCGGGCGCGGCATGGGCTTCATGGCAGCCTTCCCGCTCTTCAGCATCAACCAGCCGATTGCGCTGTTCTTCATCGTGTCCGACGAGCCGCGCGACCTGACGAGCGAAGACGACGAAATCTACCGCGCGCTGACCGGTCAAATGAGTACGGTGCTCCAGAACCGCCGCCTGCTCGAACAAACGGCGCTGGCGCTTGACGAAACCCGGCGGTTGTACGCCGCCAGCCGTGCCATCGCTGGCGCGCCCGATGCGCTCAGCGTCTACAGCGCGGCGGCGCAGCACTTGACGATGGCGATCCCCCACATCAAGCGCGTGGCGATCTTGCTGGCGGGTCCCGATCAGGTCGAAAGCGCCGATTATGTCGAGTACGCCTACGTCTGGTCGCCCGTGCATGGCTCCGACCTGAACGAAGGCAAGCGCATCCAGCGCACGCTGGTCGATTTCCCCGCCCTGCTGCGTGACTATCACGGCTCGGCGCGCATCAACAACACGCAGACCGATCTGCCCACCGCGCCCGCCCTGCAAGCCATCCTCGAACGCAGCGGAACGCGCAGCGCGGCGATCTCCGCCATGACTTCGCGCCAACGTTGGTTCGGCGTGATCGCCTGCGAAAGCAGCGAACCGAACACCTTCACCGAGCAGTTCATGACCTTCATGCAAGCGGTGACGGATCAAGTCGCCAGCGCGGTCGAAAGCATCCAGTCGTTCGAAGAAGCGCAGGCACAGGCGCGGCGCGCGCTGGCGCTCGCGGAAGCCGGTCAGTTGACGGCGCGTATCGGTACGGAATTCGCCGCCAGCCTCGGCGAAGTCTTCACGCGGGTCGCCAACCCCGCCAACTATGATCGCTGGCTCTTGGTGCTCAAAAACGAACGCGACCTGAGCTTGGAGATCGTCACGCAGTTCATCCCCGGCACGCTCGGTCAGCGTAGCGTCGAGTTCTTCAGCCCTGACCGCGCCGATCTGCCCGTCATGCAGGCGTATCACGACAACCGCACGGTCATCGTCAACCAGCCGAACACGCACCCGGCGTTCCTCGATACCAACAGCTTCATCGGCGAGTACTACGGCAAGCACATCGCGACGCCTGTCCGCATCGGCGCGGAACCCGTCGGCGTCCTGATGATCGGACGCGGCACGAGCGCGCACGACCTTGACGAGCGCGACGAACAGCTTGTGACCACGCTAGCGGCGCAGGTCGCCATCACGGTGGAGAACCGGCGTCTGTTCTCGTCCGCCGAAAGCGAACGCGCCCGCCTCCGCTCGATCCTCGACACGCTGCCCGCTGGCGTGCTCGTGCTCGATCCGCTCAGCTACAAGCCGCTCCAATTCAACGAGCAGATCGAACGTCTGCTGGATCGGCGCATCGACTACGACGTGCCCTTCAGCGTCGAAAGTTACAGCCTGTACCAGAGCAAATCGAATGTGCTCTATGATCGGGGCAAACTGCCCATCTTCCGCGCTGCCGAAACCGGGGCGCTCGTCGCCGCCGACGACGTGAGCGTCGATCACGCGGACGGCAGGCGCTTCGACCTGCTCGTCAACGCCGTGCCGATCACCGACAAGCGCGGGAGTGTCAGCGCCATCGTCGCCGCCTTCCAAGACATCAGCCCCTTGCGCAAGATGGAAAGCGAACTCGAAGGCAACCTGCGCGAGTCGATGTCGCAGTACGAAGCAACGCGCGCGCTGGCGGAAGCGGGCGAAATCGAGGACGTACTCGATGTCGCCTTTAACCAACTGCTTGTCTCACAGCCGGGTCAGGCTTTCGCCCTCCTGCTCGACGAGCGCGTCGGCGTGCGGGTGCTCCATTCGCTTGACCCCGCCGTCACCGAGTGGACGCTGCCCAACGAACTCCTCAACGCCGTGCAGCTTTTGATCGAGCCGGATGTCGCCGCTTCCACCCAGCTAGACCCCGATCACCGCCAGATCATCCTCGACGCGGGGATCGGCGCGTTCGTGTCCATGCCGCTGCTGGCGCGCTCACGCCGTAACATGCCGCTCGGTTGGCTGGTGATGACCTTCGACGCGCCCGAAATCGCGCTGCTCGAACAGGAACGCTTCCTCACTACCTTGAGCGACGGCGCGTCCATCGCGCTCGACAACCGCTTCCTGCTGGTCGAAACCGAAACCGCGCTCAACGAAACCAGCGCGCTCTACGGCGCGACCACGAGCATCAACCGCGCCAGCGGCTTCGAAGAACTGCGCAGCGCCCTCCAGAACGCCCTCGAAACCCTCGCGCCGGATGTCTACGCGGCGTACACCTTTGAGGGCAGCGCGATCAACACGCTGTTCAACATCAGCCTTGACGACGCGCCGATCCCCTTCGAGACGTTGATCGCCAAGCACAATCTCTACCACGCGCAAACCGCCTTCATCGAAGACCTGCGCGCTGTGCCGGAACCGTCGCCCTTCGAGCGTGATCTGTTGGCGCTCGGCACGGTTCGCGCGCTGGCGGTGGTGCAGGTCTCCGCGAAGGACGAGTCGCGCGCAGTCTTCTTCATCGGCTATCACGCGCCGCGCCCGTTCAGCAGCAGCGAAGCCCGCTACTTGAGCGCCGTTGCCGACTCCAGTTCGGTGGTCATCTCCAACTACCAACTGCTCAGCCAGATTCAGACGACGCTCGACGAAACCTCCATTCTCTACGAAGCCAGCCGCGCGCTCAGCAACGCCATGACCACCGACGACATTCTCGGCGTCGTCGTCACGCACCTGACTAACCGCCCGGTCACGCAGGTTTTCATCGCCATGCTGACCAGCAAGGACTGGGATCAGCCCGACGCGATGGCGCAGGTCGTCACCAGTTGGCATCGCGAAGGCGAGAACGCCATCGACCTCGCCGGGATCACGCTCATGGCGGAGCAGTACCCCGCGTGGCGTCTCTTAGGGACTCCGACGGTCGTCATGGTCGATGACGTGCAAACCACCGACCAGCTCGACGACAACGAGCGCATCGGCATCGAAAGCCTCGAACTGCGTTCGTTCTGTGTGCTGCCGCTGCGCGTCTCCGGTCATCCCATCGGCGTGATCGTGCTCGGCTCGAATGAACCGTACGAACACAGCGACCGCGACGGACGGATCTACCGCTCGTTTGCCGAACAATCCTCGCTGCGTATGGAAGCCTCGCGCTTGCTCGCGCAGACGGAACGCCGCGCCCGTCAGCTTGCCACCTCCACACAGGTGAGCCAGATCGCCAGCTCGATCCTCGAACTCGGCGACCTCATGCCCCGTCTGGTTGACCTCATCCGCGACTCGTTCGGCTATGACCATGTGCAAATCTTCCTCATGGACGCCGACGACGAATTCGCGGAACTGCGCGCCAGCACCGGCGACGCCGGTCGCCAACTCCTCTCCATTCACCACAAGCTGGCGCGTGGATCGGCATCGGTCATCGGTCAGGTGACGCAGCAGGGCGAACCGGTCGTCGCGCTCGACACCGCTGACGCCCGCGTCGTCCACCGCCCGAATCCGTACCTGCCGAATACCCGTTCCGAGGTCGCCGTGCCGCTCAAACTCAAGGGGCGCGTCGTCGGCGCGGTGGACGTGCAGTCGAATTCCCCGAACGCCTTCGACGACGACGACGTGAACATCCTGACGACGCTCGCCGGTCAGATCGCCGTCGCCATCGACAACGCGCAGTTGTTCGAAGAATCCCGCCGCCGCGCTAACGAGATGAGCTTCCTCTTCGCCGTGACCAGCCGCGCCGCCGCCGCCGAAAAATTGCAGGAAGCCATTCAAAACGTCGCGGACGAACTGCGCGACTCGCTCGAAGCGCTGTCCGTCAGCATCTACCTCCCGCAGACCTACGTGGACACCGCCGACGAATCGACGTTTGTTGTCTTGCAGCCCTACGCGCTGTCCGGCGACACGGATATGCCCCTCAGCGAATTGTCGGAAGTCCGGCTCGATTCGGCGCAGAACACCATCGCCAGCGCCGCCAACAGCCGCCGCGCGCTCATCATCAACAATATTGAGACGGACGTGCGCTACATCCCGGTGATGGGCAGCGCCCGCTCGGCGATCATCGTGCCGCTCTCGTCCGGCGCGCAGTTGATCGGCTTGATCGCGATGGAAAGCGATCTGCTCAACGCCTACGATAACGACACGCTCACCCTGCTGCGTACCCTGTCAGGAACGCTCTCCGCCATCATCCAGAACCAGCAGCTTCTCGAAACGGTGCAGAAGACCAACGATCAGCTCCGTGAGCTTGACCGCCTCAAGAGCGACTTCTTGGCGAACATGAGCCACGAACTGCGTACCCCGTTGAACTCGATCATCGGCTTCAGCCGCGTGATCCTCAAGGGCATCGACGGACCCCTGACCGAAATGCAGGAGCAAGACCTGACGACCATCTACAATTCCGGCTTGCACCTGCTCAACCTGATCAACGACATCCTCGATCAGGCGAAGATCGCAGCGGGCAAGATGGACTTGCAGTCGGATTACTTCGAAATGAAGCCCGTGATCGACGGCGTGCGCTCCATCGGTATCGGGTTGGTCAAAGACAAGCCGATTGACATCTTCATCGAACTCGCGCCCGGTCTGCCGCCCGTCTTCGGCGACGAATTCCGCACCCGCCAAGTGCTGCTCAACCTCGTCTCGAACGCGGCGAAATTCACCCGCGAAGGCTCGATCAGCATCAACGTTTACCCGATGTTCGACGAGATTACCGGGCGCAAAATGGTGCGCACCGACGTCACCGATACGGGCATCGGCATCGCCGAAGCGGACATCCCGCTGCTGTTCGAGGCGTTCCGTCAGGTGGACTCGTCGCTGACGCGCACGGCAGGCGGTACAGGCTTGGGCTTGCCGATTGCCAAGTCGCTGGTCGAAATGCAGGGCGGGCGCATGGAAGTGTCGTCGCGGGTCAACGTCGGCTCGACCTTCTCCGTGATGATGCCGCTCGAACCCGTCGAAGACCCGGACAAGAAGAAGACCACCGATCACCTCGGCGCGAACGGCAGCGAACCCGACTACAACCGCGCCGCGCAGCGCTCCGTGACCGGGATGCTCTCCAATGACACGCAGGAGACCGAATACTCGGCGCGTCCGCCCATGTACGTCAAGCGCCAGATTTTGATCATCGAGGACAATCCCGACATGGTCGATCAGTTCCGCCGTGCGTTGGGGCGCGAAGGCTTCGACGTTTACTCGGCGTCGCTCCCGCTCGAAGCCGAAGCGATGGCGGGCGGCTTGCACCCGACCCTCATCATCATGGATGTCAACTTCGCCGAAGGGCAGGGCTGGTCGATCTTGCAGAAGCTCAAGTCCCGCGACGATATGTCGGATATTCCGGTGGTCATCGTCTCGCTCAGTCAGGAGGTCGATAAGGCGCTGGAGATGGGCGCATTCCGCTTCATCAAGCGCCCGTTCATGCCCGAAGACATCGTGGACGCCGTGCGCGCCGCCGAAATCGAAAGCCGCATCAACCGCATCTTGATCATCGACGACCAGCCGGAAGCAATCCGCCTGCTCTCGCAGCTCCTCGACCAGAACGGCAAGTTCCGCGTGTTCAGCGCGAACAGCGGCATGGACGGCATCGCGCTCGTCGCCCGCCGCCGCCCCGATCTGGTCATCCTCGATCTGCGTATGCCGGAAATGGACGGATTTGAGGTGGTCAAGGAGTTGCGCAATAACCCGGAGACGGCTACGATCCCCATCTTGATCGTCACGGGAGACAGCCTGAGCCAGCAGGAACGCGAACGGCTGACGAATCTCAACGTGCTCTACAAGAGCGAGATCAGCTCGGACAGCTACCGCGTGTTCCTTGATGGCGTTCGGGCGTATCTCGACAGCAAGAACTAGAACCAGCGTGATCTAACCCCTCAACCCCCAGTCCCCTCTCCCTGCTTGCGTGGGAGAGGGGATTTAGGGGTGACGGGTATGATTGACAAGTAGACTAGGGTGACCCTATAGTGCTGACACCGAAAGAATCCAAGCACATCGAGCTGGAGTGCATTAATTGCCGCACGCGCATCCCCTTGACCAAGACGGTCGATGGCTGCCCGAAATGCGGCGAAAACATCCTTGAGGCACGCTACGATCTCACGCTGATCAACGTGCAGGAATGGCTCAAGGCGATCAAAAAGCGCGGGCGCAGCCTGTGGCGCTACTTTGAAGTGCTGCCGCTCTACGACCCCGCCAACATCGTCAGCTTGGGCGAAGGCGGTACGCCGCTGATCAAGTCGCGCGCGCTGGCGTCGATGCTTGGACTCAAGCACCTCTACATCAAGGACGAGCGGCAGGGACCCACCGCCAGCTTCAAAGACCGTCAGGCGACCGTCGCCATCTCCGCCATGAAGGAAATCGGCGTCGAATCGGTGGTCGTCGCCAGCACCGGCAACGTGGCGATTGCCTACGCCGCCTATGGCGCGCGCGCCGGGATCAAGCTCTGGGGCTTCTTCCCCAGCCTCGCGCCGAGCGAGAAAATGCGCGAAGCGGCGGTCTATGGCGCGGAAGTCATCAAGATCACCGGCACGTATGACCAGACCAAAGAGATCGCCGCGCGCTTTGCCAAGCGGCAGGGCATCTTCTTGGATCGCGGGATCAAAAGCGTCGCCGCGATTGAAGCCATGAAAACCATGTCCTACGAGATCGCCGAGCAGTTAGGCGACGACCTCGAAGACGGCAAGCGCTGGCGTTCGCCGGACTGGTTCATTCAGGGCGTGAGCGGCGGCATGGGACCCATCGGCGTGGGCAAGGGCTTCCGCGAGATGTTCCACTTCGGCTTGGTCGATAAAATGCCCGCGCTGGGCATGATCCAGTCCACCGGCTGCGCGCCGATGGTCGAGGCATTCAAACGCGGGCAGCGCATCGCCACGCCCGTCGATGACCCCCAGACGATCATCGCCACGCTGGCGACGGGCAACCCCGGTCGCGCCTACGAACTGCTCTACGATTACGTCAAGAAGTACGGCGGCGCGTTCGCTTCCGCCAGCGACGAAGAGGCGTTCAACGCCACGCGCATCGTCGCGCGCAATGAGGGCTTATCGGTCGAACCCGCGACCGCCGTCGCCTTCGCGGGCTTGTTCAAACTGGTGCAGCAGGGCGTGATCAAGCCGGATGATGTGGTCGTGCTCAACTGTTCCGGTCACACCATGCCCGTCGAATCGCAGATTCTCGGCGATCAGTGGCAGCGCTCGGTTGACCTCTCCGAGCGGACGCACGTGCCCGTGCCGCCGCAGGAAGGGCTGGTCTCCGCCATCGAGCAGATCGACTCGCAGGTGCGCCGGATCGTCGTCATCGAGGACAACGCCGACGCCGCCCGCTTGATCCGCCGCGTGTTGCAGGCGAAAGGCGCGGAAGTCCATCTTGCGCATGATGGCGAAACCGGGCTGAACGTCGTCCGTCAGGTGCGCCCCGACATGGTCATCACCGATCTGATGATGCCCAACGTCGATGGCTTTCAGGTGATCGACACGCTCAAAGCCGATCCCGAACTTCAGCATATCCCCGTCGTCGTCATCACGGCGAAGGAACTCACGGCGAAAGAACGCGCCCGCCTCAATTCGCAGGTGGACATGCTCTTGCAAAAAGGCTCTTCGATTGACGAGGAAGTCATTGAGAACTTGGTAGGCAAACTTGACTGAGACGGTCACGCCGCACACGATCCTGTACATCGAGGACGACCCCGCCAGCCGTTCGCTCGTCGAACGCACGCTGCGTTTTAGCGGCTACCGCGTGCTCACCGCCGTGTGCGGGCTGGAAGGCATCGACCTTGCCCGCCGCGAACAGCCGGAATTGATCCTGACCGACATCAACCTGCCGGATATGTCCGGGCGCGAGATCACCACGACCCTGCGCGCCGATCCGCGCTTCAAGTCCACGCCGATTGTCGCGCTCACGGCGCAGGTGCTCAAGGATCAGCGTGAACTGACCTTCGCCGCCGGGATCACCGGCTACCTGACCAAGCCGCTCGACATCGAAAAACTGCCGGAACAGGTCGAGTTTTACCTCAACGGTGGGCAGGACGAGATCGACAAGGGCGTGCTCTCTGCCGCGCAAACGCGCTACACGCAGGAACTCGTCGCCCGCCTCGAAACGCGCGTGCGCGATCTCGAAGCGATGAACCAATCGCTGCGCCGCTTCGACAAGATGAAAGATACCTTCATCCAGCTTACCGCGCACGAACTGCGCACCCCGCTGACGCTCGTCTACGGCTACAGCCGCCTGCTCGAAGACAACGCCGACGTCAAGTCGATCACCAACTACGACGCCAACTTGAAGATGCTGCTCGACGGCTTGACCGGCTCGATCAGCCGGATGCAGGGGATCATCAACGAGATTTTGACCATCAGCCGCATCATGACCAACAACATCGACCTGTCCGTCGGACCTACCGACTTGGGCAACGTCGTGCTGCGCTCGATGCGTTCCTACCTCTCCGCCATTGAACAGCGGCGCTTGGCGATCCGCTTCGACAAGAACGAGTTCCCCGAACGGATGCAGGCGGATTGGGAACTGCTCGAACTGGCGATCCGCAACCTGTTGAGCAACGCCATCAAGTACACCCCCGACGGCGGCACGATCACGATCACGGCGAAGGTCGAAGGCGAAATCGTCCGCCTGAGCGTGCGCGATACCGGCATCGGCATCGCGCCGGAAATGCTCGCGACCATCTTTGAACGCTTCCACACCACCGGCGATGTCGCGCTCCATTCGACCAGCAAGACCGCCTTTCGCGGCGGCGGGATCGGCTTGGGACTGGCGGTCTGCAAGGGGATCGTCGAGGCGCACGGCGGACAGGTGCTCGTCGAAAGCCCCGGCTACGACCCGGAAAAATGCCCCGGCAGCGAATTTATCGTCACTCTGCCGCTGATCGCCCGGATCGTGCGAAAGCAGCGGACATAGCCATGCGGCTGATCCGCCCCTCCGCGCACGCGCAAGGCGTTGCCGCCGCGCTGCTGACGCCCGTGTTTCTCGGCGTCGCGCCGATCTTCGGCAAGCTGGCGATCCGCGCGGGCGCTGACCCGTTCTCGGTCGCCGCGTGGCGGACACTGGTCGCGGTCGTGCTGCTCTGGGCGCTCTATCTGCTCTTCTTCCGCAAATACATTTTCATCTATCCGGCGGGCTTGCTCGGCTGCATCGTCATCGGCGTGATCAACGGGATCGGCTCGCTCTTCTTTTACGGCGGCTTGGGCTTGCTCGATGCATCGCTGGTGCAGCTCCTCAACGGCTTGTACATCGTCTTCGCGGTGATCCTCTCGCATCTCGGCGGCGAAAAGATCAACCGCCGCATCGCCATGCGCATCGGCTTGGCGGTGATCGCCCTCATCATGCTCACGGGTTTTGGCAGTCAGCCGCTCAACTGGCTCGGCGTCGGCTTGATGATCGGCAGCGCGATCATGTTCGCCGGGACGATCATGCTCAGCCAGTACATCCTCTACGAAATCCCGCCGACCACCGCCACCCTCTACATTTTGACGACGATGGCGGTTGTCGTGCTCATGGCGTGGGCTGCCGTCGGGACGCCGCTCTCGACCGGCGTCATCGAAGCCGCCTTCCCGGCGATCTTCATCCTCGGCGTGACGACCGCGCTTTCCCGTCTGGCGATGTTCGCCAGCATTCAAGTCTTCGGCAGTTTGCGCACGGTGATCATCGCCATCGGCGAGATCGGTGTAGCGCTGGCGCTGGCGTATCTCGTGCTTGGAGATCGCTTGACGCCGGTACAGGTGGCGGGCGTCGGGCTGCTCGGCTTGAGCATGGCGCTGATCCGCGCCTCGGATATGGCTCCGCGCGGCATCAACCCGAATGCGCTGCTCGTGCATGACATGGCGAACATCCAGTTTCAGCGCATCGCCTTCCACAAGGCGTTCGGCAAGGCGCACCACGATAACGAATACGGCGCGATGAGCGCGCTCACCACAATGGAAATGCAGGCAATCGGCAAGATGATGGGCGCGAGCGGTCGCCCGGTCAACCCGCTGCCGATCCCGCGCGGCGGCGCTTTATCCAGCGGCGGCTACAGCATCGACCTGACGGCGTTCACGGACGAGTCGCCCACGCGCCCGCGCAAACCCCCGCCCGAGCCGTAAGCGCGTGCTTGGAACTAACCGCATCGGCGCGTCGTCTTATCCACAGAACGCATTGTTGATGGAGGGCAGCATGGTACGCAAACTAGGGTTACTGATCGTCGTGATGCTGGTCGCGCTTGGCGGCGTGATCATGGTGAGTGGTCAGCCCGGGGCAGCTTTGCCGGCACAACAGGAGGGGGACATGCAGCGGGATGGAGTCGCGCTGGCGATTTACAATCAGGGGACGGCGCTCGTGCAGGATCGGCGCACGTTCACGTTTACGCAGGGCGCGAATCTGATCAACTTCACCGATGTCGCCAGCGGCATTGACCCGACCTCGGTCACGTTCCGCTCGATCACCGACCCGACCGGGACGACCGTCCTCGAACAGAATTACGTCTTCGATCTCGTGGGCAGCGGCGCGCTCCTCGAACGCTACCTCGATCAGACCATCGTCGTCATCGCCACCGACGGCACGCAGTACACCGGGCAGCTTCTCAGCGGGCGCAACGGCGAGATCATCCTGCGCCAGTCCGACGGGCAGGTGATCGTCATCGCGCAGACCAACGTGCGCGATCTGCGCTTCCCCGATCTCCCCGGCGGCTTGATCACGCGCCCCACGCTCCGCTGGTTGATCGACAGCACGGCGGGCGGCGAACAGCAGGTGCAGTTGACCTACCTCACCAGCGGCATCAATTGGTCGGCGGATTACAACATCCTGCTGGCGACCGACAACAGCGCGCTTGACCTCAACGGGTGGGTCACGCTGACCAATTACAGCGGCACGGCATACACCGACGCGCAGGTCAAGTTGATCGCGGGCGATGTCAACCGCATCGTCGAGAACTATGCCCGCGTCGAACAAGAGGTGTTGATGGACGCCGCCGCACCCGCACCCGCCGCTGGCGTGGATCAGCGCGCGTTCGGCGAGTACCAGTTGTACGAAATCGCCCGCCCCGTGACCGTCGGCGCGAACGAGACCAAGCAGGTCGAATTCGTCGCGGGCGCAGATGTCCCGGCGCGTACGTTCTTCGTCTATAACGGCAGCTACCCGTACTACGGCAGCCCGATCATGGATCAGTACTACGGCGCGAACACCGGGATCACCACCGTCGGGCATTACCTCGAATTCAGCACCGACGAAGACGGCGGCTTGGGCGCTGACCTCCCGGCGGGGCGCGT
>JACSRG010000826.1 GCA_014879865.1 Anaerolinea sp. | reverse complement strand
CTTTGGCGCTCAAATCGGCGGCAGCGGCTTGATCAGCCAGCGTCTTGGCGTTGATCTTGACGTTCAGCCCGGCGGCGACGATGGCAGTTTGCGCCAGCGACCCGGCAGAACCGGCGTCGCTGATCGCGTTGAGGTTGCCCGTCTCCGCAACTTCGGCGGCGAGGGTCAGCACGCGCAGGGCGGTCTGTGCCGCTCCGAGCGGGACTTGCGCCGCGTTGAGCGTCGCCGCTTCGACCTCGGCGGCGCGTTTGGTCTGCTGTTCGGGCGTTTCCTTCGGCAGCTTCATCGCTGCCATGACCGCCGTGAACGAGTCGGCATCCCGCTGGACGCCCGCTTCGAGTTCGGCGCGCAGCTTTTCCGCTTCGGTGATGATCTCGCTCATGCGCGCTTCGACCTCGGTATATTTCTTCTTGCCGACGGTCACCCGCGCCACCATTGCGACGAGCGCCGCCGCCATCGCGCCCGCATACGCCGCCGCCGATCCGCCGCCGGGGGTCGGGTCGGCGCTGGCAAGCGCATTGAGGAAAGTCGAGTCGCCGGGACTGCTGGTCAGGCGGCTTTCCAGCACCATCTCCGGCTTAAAGTTGTCGAGCTGCAAGTACCACTGCGCCGCGTCGAACAGCGCCTTCTGCGGGATCAAGCCGATCAACTCGCTGCTGAGGATGCCGACGCCATAGCGTGCTGCTTCCCGGCGGATCATCTCGACTGCGCGGAAAATCGACGTTTGCGTGTAGTCGGTGAGATTCATCGACACCTGCGCTTTGCCATCCACGAGCAGACCGAGCGCCTTGACATAGCGCAGCCCGCCCGTCTGGTGACGGATGGCGCGGGCGATCTGCTTGGCGATGTCCACGTTGTCGGTCGTCAGGTAGACGTTGTACGCGACCAGCGGCGCGCGCGCGCCGATCACCGTTGCGCCCGCCTTGCCCAGTTCCGGCTTGCCGAAGTCGGGGCGGCGGTTCGCATCGACCAGAATCGCCTGCTTCAAGCCTTCATATTCGCCTTTGCGAATGTCCGCCAAGTTCTGATTTTCGGGGCGCGTCGCCGCCGCTTCATACAAATAGACGGGGATGCCCAGTTCGTCGCCCACGCGCTGACCGAGCCGTTTTGCCAGTGTCACGCAGTCCGCCATCGTCACGCCTTCGATAGGGATGAAAGGGACAACATCGGTCGCACCGATGCGCGGATGCGCGCCCTGATGCGCGTCCAAGTCGATGAGCGCTGCGGCGGTCTTAATGGCGCGGAAGGCGGCTTCTAACACGGCTTCGGGCGCGCCGACAAACGTGATCACGGTGCGGTTGTGATCGGCGTCGCTCTCGCGGTCAAGAAGCTGAACGTGCGGGACAGCGCTGATTTCCGCCGCGATGCGATCAATCACCTCGGTGCGGCGTCCCTCGGAAAAATTAGGCACACATTCGACAAGCTGTCTCATGAAAGGCTGGTCTTTCGGATGAGCTAAGTAGAAGTATGGGCAAGTATACCAAAAAGGGGCGCAGCGTTTATAGGTAAAGCGCCTAGAGCGCTAATCCTGATGGATCAAGATCGGCGACAGCCATGCCTTTTCATCGCGCGACTGCTCGGCGACGCGCTTGCGTGCCTGCCACAGCGCAATCGCGGGATCGCCCGAAAACAGGAAGTATTCGTAGAATTTGGTCGCAAGGAGCAGCGCACCGGAATCGCTGACGGGCCAGCGGTAGCCGAGCACGGTCGGCACGCCCGCCGCGACGAGCGCGTGTGCGATCCCCAAGAAGTCGTCGTTGGGGGCGGCGTCCGAGGCGCTGGTCGCAGTCCCTTCGCAGCAGCTCAAGTAGAACATCTTGACCTTGTAGTCCGTGAGGATCGATTGGAGCAGGCGCGCCGTGAACGGCTTGATTTCCCCGGAGCGATTCTCACCCTCATAGAAATAGAGCGCATCATCTTCGGGCGAACGGGGACGGTGTAAGCCATGCCCGATGTAGTGGATGATGTCGTACTTCTCCTGCATCAGCACGTTGTGGAAACGGTCAAACGTGACTGCATTCGGCAGCCAGACCTCATACTGGATGGCATAACCCTTGTTCCGATAGCTCATGAGCAGACTGCGCAGTTCACGGGCTTCTGCCTCGATCCCGTCGAGATGCGGCTCGGTATCTGCCGCCACGACAAGGATACGGATGTTCTTGGCGGCGGTCAGCATGTTCGTGCCGTTCTTGAAGACCGGGCTGGTCGCCGGGGTGATGTTCTGAATGAAGCGCG
>JACSRG010000722.1 GCA_014879865.1 Anaerolinea sp. | reverse complement strand
ACGACGATGAACTCCCCCGCCTCCACCAGCACCACGCGGTCGCGGAACTCCATCCGCAGCGTCCCGCGCACCACATAGAACAACTCGTCCTCGTGATCGTGATGATGCCACACGAACTCGCCCTGCACCTTCACCAGCTTGACCGCCTGCCCGTTGAGTTCCGCCACGACTTTCGGCGACCAGTGCTCGGAGAAGAGCGCGAACTTCTCATTCACGTTGACTTTATCGACCATCCGCTTCACCTCGTTTTGCTTTTATGTATTCTAGAAGGGAAATCTGATCATGACGAAAGCCCATGATTTACAGCCTGACCGCGTGTTCAAAATCGGCGCGACGCGCATCACGGCAAGCCCGGAGATGGCAGCGCTCTCCAATGAGGAAGTGCGCCGGATTTTGCAGGTGAATTACCCCGAAGTCGCCAACGCGACCATCCGCGAGACGACGCTCGACGACGGGACACAGCTCGTGGAGTGGCTGCCGGTCGCCGGCAGGAAAGGTTAGCGGCGGCGATGGACGAGTCGGCAAGTTTGAATCTGCTGCGCGAGTGTATGCTCGCCGTCGCGCCGCTCGAACTCAAGGGGATGGGGCTGCTGCGTGCGCAGCCTCACCTCCTCACCGGAACACCGTCTATCCCCCGCGACCAACTGGTCGAAGCGGTGACGGAGATCGTCGCCTACACCGCTCGCTGCGCGGAGGCGGTGCGTCAACTGGCGACGCTCACCCCCATCCCGCTCACAACCGTCGAAATCGAAGGCTACGGATTATGAACCCACTGCTGGATTCTTACGGCGTTCTGGCAGAGGCGCTCACCGCCGATCCGCTGCTCCTGCTGGCGTCCGCCGTCGCCACCTTCGATCCGTTCTGGAATGCCTTCGATGCACAGGACATCGACTATGACGCCGACCCGCTCCACATTGCCTTGCAGGTCACGCGCGGCGCGTTCCCCGATATTTATGCCGAAGCGGTCGAACGGCTGCGGGCAAGCGCGAACTATCCGACGATGGATCGGTTGCTGTGCACGGCAATCTCCGCCAAAGGCATCCCGCTCGACGATCTCGAAACGATTGGTTGGGGTATTCCGTTGAGCGCCGTCGGCGTCGATCTCGAAGACCCGGAATTCTACGCTGTCCACGCCGATCTACTGCCGATCCTCGCGCCGTTCGGCATCGAGCTTCCCGATAGCGAAGCCTACAGCATCGACGTGCCGGAATGCGTCTACACCACCGGACGCGCTATCGCCGCCAGCCTGCATGAGCAGACCGATCCGGCGCTGCGGCAGGTCGGCTGGTTGTTCGGTTGGCTGTTTAGCTGCACTGGGAATTCGCTGGTCGATTATACGGACGAGCTGCTGAGCGAGATTCCACCGCTCTCGTGGTCAGCCGAAGATGTAGCATTCGCCATCGAACTCATCGAAGAAGCAGATGGTATTTTGCGTGATATGCAGGCGGGAATCGAGGCGCTCAAGGACGCGCCTGACCTCATGGCGCTGCTGGAGCGCAATATTCAAGCGCTCTACGCACAACGAGCTCGACAGGGCACTCGTAGTGACAAGGTGAATGCCCCGCTGCAATGGACTTCACTCACGTAGCCCATTCTGTTTGAACCGGAATGCGGAACTGTGGCGCATTCGGATTGCCCTTGAAGCGCTCTTTCACCTTGTCGTACCCCACCTGACTAAAGGGGCACACTGCCAGACACACCGCACAGCCGTAGTTCCTGGTGAAGTACACTCGGCAGCTCGCATGATCGATGCACTGCATCCCCCCATCACCACGCGGCACGGGTTGATCATAGATGGACTGCACCGGACAGCTTCGCACGCACTTGTGACACATGGCGCAGAAATCGCGTACCCAGAGCTGCTCATTCTCCGTCTGAATGGGGAGATTGGTGATATTGGTGTAGATCGTATTGATACGCAGTCGCGCGCCTTCGCCGGGGCTAATCAGCAGACCGTGATAACCAATCGCGCCCAACCCTGCCAACTCAGCCAAGTGGACGTAATCGGTTATTCCACCGAGCGCCGTCCCCGGATAAGCCGCGAAGCCATGCCGCCGCATGAACCGCGCCAGTATGTTCCCGATCACGGACATATTTTTGTATCCCCGCATCACTTCAAGCTGCGACTCGAAGCTCGGTGAGGTGCTGATCGGTTCTTTGTCCATTTCGACGGTATAGACTATGGCATATTGGTGGGGCAGCCCCTTCCCCTTGAAGATCGCATTGGGTGGGACG
>JACSRG010000357.1 GCA_014879865.1 Anaerolinea sp. | reverse complement strand
CCGGAACCCGGTTCCGAAGCTCCGGAAATGCCGGTTCCGGCTGAACCGCAGCCCGATCAACCCGCACCGGAAGCCCCGGTCGTGGGTGGGTAAACTCTAGTGGGGGTGCAGCACGCTGCACCCCCAGCAGTAAAAATCTCTATGTAAATCACGGTTTCGCCGTGATCTGAGAGCAGAAAAAGCGCGTTATACTCTTTGATAAGAGCGATAACGCGCTTTTTTTGATGCTAAAAAGGAGTTTTGCCCGATGCTTCGCAAACTCGTGTTTGCCCTCCTCCTTCTTTTTGTTCTGGCTCTTCCGCTGACCCTTGCCGCGCAAAGTGAAATTCCATTAGCCGAAGGGTACACCATCGACTTTCCGTCCCGTTGGGATTGGGAAGACGCAGGCGAGTACGCCGGATTCTACATCTACGGCGATGTTTATTTGATCTACATCGTCGATCCGGTGGAGTTGAGTGACTTGATCACGATTCGCTCGAAAGACACGCTCGAAGATGTACTGCTCGACGCCTACTACGCGCTTTATGAAGGCGATCAGCCGACGGCACGGGAGATCGAAGAGCTGAATGTGCCGGGACGTACCGGGGCAGTCTGGCGCTACAGCATCGCCGCCGACGACATCGAAGGCTTGTTCATCGTGCTGGAGATGAGCGACGGCACGGTTGGCATCCTCGACATCTACGCCGATGCGAGCAACTACGACGATCCCGAACAGGAACTCGAAGACGTGATCGTCTCGTTTGACGCGACGGATGCCAGCGGCGGTGGCGCTGATGGCGGCGGCGGCTTGGGCGGCAGTCAAGAACCGGCAGGCGAATCCTGCACGGTCAGCACGGATCAAGCGCGCACGGTTGCTTTGCGCGTCGGTCCCGGCGAGAATCGCTCATCGGTCGCCTTCCTGCCCACCGGGGTAGACGTCGAAGTGACGGGTGTGGCGCTGGATAACGACGGCGACGAGTGGTTCCAGTTGAACAAAGATCAAGCTGCGCCGCAGTCTGCTGCTGCCGAAATCTGGATGCGGCGCGGGGACGCCGACGAAAGCGGCGATTGTGACAACGTGGGCGAAACGAGCGCGCCGCCGATCAACCCGATTGCCGTGCAGCCGCCGACTGCCGCCCCCGGTGCGACTGCCGCCCCGCCCGCGACCGGCTCGATCACGCCCGTGACCGGGACGTATACGGTCAGCTACAACGCGAATACGAATGCCTCGTGCCGGGGTGGGGGCAACGTCGTCATCCCGACCGTCGAAATCGTGGACGATATGGCATTTAATGTTTACGTCGTCCCGGTGACGGGCGGCATCAACATCGGTCCCGATTTCTTTGTGCGCACGTCCGGGACGAACTCGTTTATCGGCTCATTCACATGGGATGATGGGACGAATTCGCAGGTCTACCTGACGTTCAGCAGCAGCAGCTTCGCGACCGGAAGCGAAGTGTTCAACTTCACCATCAACGGGACGCCGTGCAGCGGCACCTTCACGTTCAATATGTCGCGGTAGCTCGAATGCGCCGCCAAACCGCTTTGATCGCCTTGATCGCCGCCGCGCTGACCTTCAGCGCGGCGCTGGTCGCGCGCGCCGATGTGTTCGCGCAGACCGTCGAACCGACGCCACCGCCCCCCGTCCTCGCGCCGGTCGCTGATCCGGTAGCAGAGGCACAAGCGCTCGTAGACCGCGCGGAAGAAAACTATCAACGCAACCTTGACACTGTCAATTTCATCTTTGGCTTCATCCAAGTGCTTGGGGTGGCTGCTGGTCTGCTGTTCGCGGGCAGTGCTGCCAGCAACATCTTGAGTGCATCGCGTGTATTGCGACAAGCACAAGCTAAGATCGATGAACTAACGGTTGCTACCACAGAGTACAAGACGCTATTGGGAGAGGCGGCGAAGCAGAACGAAAGCCTCGAACGCGGGATGGGGATTCTCAAAACGCAACTAGAAGAAGCCCAAGAGCTGCGAAAACACGTCGACCGACAACTTGAACTTGCGACGCGAGCATTATCACTATCGCACCTCGGCACACGGCAGATCGATCTTGGGAATATGCAGGTGGCGCGCAACCTATTTCTCGAGGCGCTGCGGCTCGACCCGGACAATGAGGTGTTCAACTACTTCGTCGGCGATCTGTATCTGCGCGACGGGCGAATCGACGAAGGTAAAGAACACCTTGAACGCTCCATCAACGGCGGCAGTTTCCCCGCCGCCAAAGCGACCTATGCTTATGCGCTGCGCCTGTGTGGCGATCGGGAACGAATAAGGTCGATCCGTGCGGATTACTACCAACGTGCCGAAAAGGCATTTCTGGAAGTGAGTGCTATTGACAGCCACCTATTGGACATCAGCGGCGAGTCGGCGTTCGGGGCACTGGCAGGCTTGTATCGCCGTGAGGGAAGGATTGCCGAAGCCATCGAATGGTATGAACATGCGCGCTCGATCACGCCGCAGAACTCGTACCCGGTCAACAACCTTGCCATTTTGCACTACCGCTATACCGGGCAGGAGGGGACGGATCGCGTGCGAGGACTCGAGTACTTCCGCGAGTCGCGGCGCAAAGCCCTTTACTTGCTGAAAATCACTGAAAGCTACTGGAATTATTTCGACCTGATCACGGCGGAAGCGGTGCTCTCACAAGTGTCAGCGGAGCAGGCAAAAGTGTTCCTCGATATCAAAGAGCGAATTGATCGTATGTTCGAGCTTCAGCCGCCCGACAACGATCTGCGCAAGCTGATCCGGGGATTGAACGATCTCGCCAACGCGCCGAACCCTGCGCCGATGCTCCAGCAGGTGATCGCTGAGGTCGAACGGCGGATGAGCCGGAGCGCGTAGGCACGAAATGCCCTCTTTGCGACATAGATGAATCGCGTTATGCTTTTGCAAATGGCATTTAAGGAAAACCGAATGTTCAATCAACTTCCAACAACAGTCCAAGAATTTAAGTCGTGGGAGTGGTCGCAGATCGAGCCGTATCAAGAAGAGCTGAAAGCGCGCACCCTCACCCCGGACAACGTGATCGATTGGCTGACGGATTGGTCGCGCCTCAGCTCGTTGATCGGCGAGACGTATAACCGGCTGTACGTGGCGACGACGGTCGATACCACCGACGAAGCCGCCGTCAGCGCGTACCATGCCTATGTCGAAAACGTGATCCCCTACGCGCAAGCCGCCAACCAGACGTTGAAGCAAAAACTGCTGGACAGCGGGATTGAACCGCCGGATTACTGGGTCGAACTGCGCGATCTGCGCACTGAAGCCGATTTGTTCCGCGAGGAGAACATTCCGCTGTTCACCGAGGAAAGCAAGCTCGGCACGGAATTCGACAAGGTGATCGGCGCGCAAACGGTCATGTGGGAAGGCGAAGAGAAGACGCTGCCCGCGATGAAGCCGATCTATCAGGATGCGGATCGGAGCAAGCGCGAACAGGCGTGGATGCTGGCGTCGAATCGCCAGTTGGCGGATCGCGGGACGCTCAACGAACTGTGGGGCAAGTTCCTCAAACTGCGTCTGCAAATGGCGGCGAACGCCGACATGGCGGATTTCCGCGCTTACCGCTGGCGCGACTTCAAGCGCTACGACTACACGCCGGAAGACTGCGAAACCTTCCACCGCGCGATTGAGGAAGTCGCCGTGCCTGCCGCGCAGCGCATCTACGAGCGCCGCCGCAAGCAGCTTGGCGTCGAAACGCTGCGCCCATGGGACTTGAACGTCGATCCGCTCGGACGTGAACCGCTCAAGCCGTTCACGGATGCCGAACAGCTCGACAGCATCACCGCGCAGGTGTTCCACAAGGTCGATCCGCGCGTGGGCGAATACTACGACATCATGCGGCGCGAGGGGCTGCTCAATTTGCCGAATCGCAAGGGTAAAGCGCCCGGCGGCTACTGCACGTTCTACCCGGTGGTCAAGCGCCCGTTCATCTTCATGAACGCGGTCGGCATCCATGACGACGTGCAAACGCTGCTGCACGAGGGTGGTCATGCGTTCCATGCGTTTGAAGCGGCGAAACTTCCCGATTTCCGCTCGCAGGGCGCGCCGATTGAATTCTGCGAAGTCGCGTCGATGTCGATGGAACTGCTCGCCGCGCCGTACTTCACGAAAGAGCAGGGCGGGTACTATGACAGCGCCGCCGATGCCGCGCGCGCGCGCATTGAACACCTCGAAAGCGTGATCCTGTTCTGGCCCTATATGGCAGTGGTTGACTCGTTCCAGCAGTGGGTCTACACGCACCAAGATGAAGCCGCCGATCCGGCGAACTGCGACCGCGTGTGGGGCGAGCAGTGGGATCGCTTCATGAAGGGCATCGACTACACGGGCTTGGAAGACGCGAAGGTCACGGGCTGGCACCGCAAGCTGCACATCTTCCAGATTCCGTTCTACTACGTCGAATACGGGCTAGCACAGTTGGGCGCGGTGCAGGTGTGGCGCAACTCGCTCAAGAACCAGTCGCAGGCAATCGCCGATTATCTCGCGGCGCTGGCGCTCGGTGGGACGCAGCCGCTGCCGAAGTTGTTCGAGCGGGCGGGCGCGAAGTTCGCCTTCGACGCCGGGACGATGCGCGAATGCGTTGACCTGTGCGAACGCACGATCAACGAGCTGGAAGCGTAGCAAGACAGGACTGAGGACTGAGAAACAAACAGCATGGGGCATGGTCGCCGGATCATGCCCTATGCTGTCGGATGTATTTCAGTTTGGTGTGACCAGCGGACAATGCATCCCCACTTTGGAAATTCCGTGCTAAATCGGGTAAAATAGATGGACATCTACCCGTGAGCGCCGCATGTATATCGAGCACCTGTCCCTGAACAATTTCCGCAATTACGCCCGGTTGGAACTCGGCTTGCCGACCCACAACCCGGTCGTCTTGCATGGGGCAAACGCGCAGGGCAAGACCAGTTTGCTCGAAGCCATCTACTACCTTGCGACTGCCAAATCCCCGTACAGCGTCAACGACCGCCAGTTGATTCACTGGCGCGCCGAAAATGACCCGATCCCGTTTGCGCGCCTTGCCGCCGAGGTGTGTTCGCGCCATGCGCCGCTCAACCGTCTCGACATGACCTTGATGATCGAGAAGACAGGCGATGGCGTGGCGCGCCTGCGCAAGGTCGTCAAGGTCAACGGCGTGGAAAAACGCATCATGGATCTGGTCGGTTTGGTGAACGTCGTGCTGTTCCTGCCGCAAGACCTGACGCTGGTCGAAGGATCGCCCACCGACCGCCGCCGCTTCATGGATAACACGCTCGGTCAGGTGGACGCCGCCTACCTCAACGCCGTCGAGGTCTACGAGAAAGTCCTGCCGCAGCGTAACGCCCTGCTCAAGCGGATCAATGACCGCCAAGCCAGCCCGAAGGAACTGCCGTTCTGGGATGAGAAGCTGGTCAGCGCGGGCAGCATCATCGTCGCCGGACGCCAACGCTTTTTACGCGAACTCGAAGTCCGCGCGCAGTCCGCGCACCTTGAATTGACGGGCAAGCGCGAAATCCTCACGCTGCACTACCAGCCGAGCTTTTTGCCGACCTTCGCCGGGGATGGACAGCTTTCGTTCGACGCCTTCGGGCTGGACTTGCACCGCGAACTGTCGCCCGACGAGATCGCGCCGCAGTTCGCCGACCGCCTGCGCGTCGAGGAGCGTGAGTCGATCAGCCGGGGGATGACCCTGTGCGGACCGCACCGCGACGAACTGCGCCTGAACATCAACGAGCGTGACTGCGGCTTGTATGGCAGCCGGGGACAAGCGCGCACCGCCGTGATGGCGATCAAGCTGGCGGAGCTGGCGTGGATGCGCGACCGGATCGGCGAATACCCGATCTTGCTGCTGGACGAGGTGATCGCGGAACTCGACGCACAGCGCCGCGCCTTTTTGCTCGAACGCATCGACGGCGTGACGCAAACGCTCGTCACCACCACCGAACTCGACATTTTTACGCAGCCGTTTCTGGATCGCGCCGCCATCTGGCATGTCACCGACGGGCGTATCTCCGTCGGGGATGAACGCCCGTAACGCCTCGGCTTTCGCTTGGTAACGATCCCATTCGCGCGCTCTTTCACTTAGTTGCGGATCATTGCGTTCGCGCTATATTTAAGACCGTGTACATTTCTTTCTTTGGAGGAGACTCATGAAGAAAATGGCTTTGATTCTGTTGGTAATGAGTGTATTAGCACTACTGGCAATCGCACCGGTCGCCGCGCAAGAAGGCGGGCCCCTCGTCATCGAAAGCTGGCGGAATGACGACCTCGCCATCTGGCAGGACATCATCATCCCGGCGTTCAATGCGCAGTATCCCGATATTGAAGTGGTGTTCGCGCCGTCGCCGCCCGCCGACTACAACGGCATCCTCAACAGCCGCCTCGAAGCTGGCACGGCTGGCGATCTGATCACCTGCCGTCCGTTCGATGCGTCGCTGGCGCTGTTCCAAGCGGGCTATCTGGCGTCGTTGAACGATCTGTCCGGCATGGAAAACTTCAGCGATGTCGCCAAGAGCGCGTGGATCACCGACGATGGGTCGGATGTCTTCTGCGTGCCGATGGCGTCGGTGATTCACGGCTTCTTCTATAACGCCGACATCTTCGCGGAACTCGGCTTGGAAGAACCGACCACCGAAGCGGAATTCTACGCAGTGCTCGACGCCATCGCGGCGGACGGCAATTACGCGCCGCTGGTCATGGGCACGGCGGATCAGTGGGAAAGCGCCACGATGGGCTACCAGAATATCGGTCCGAACTACTGGGGTGGTGAAGCAGGTCGCCTCGGCTTGCTCGACGGTTCGCAGAAGTTCAACGAAGGCGGACATCTGGCGGCGTTCGAAGCGTTGGCGGGCTGGCAGCCCTACCTGATCGACGGCTATCAGGCGTTGAGCTACCCGGATGCGCAAAGCGCGTTCACGCTCGGCTTGGGCGCGATCTACCCGACCGGCTCGTGGGAAATCAGCGGCTTTGAAGCCAACTCCGACTTCGAACTCGGCATCTTCCCGCCGCCGACCCCCGAAGGCGCGGATACCTGCTACATCAGCGACCACACCGACATCGCGCTCGGCATGAACGCCGCGCTCGAAGGTGAACGCCGCGAAGCTGCCGAAACCTTCCTGTCGTGGATGACCACCGCCGAATTCGCGGAACTGTACGCGAACGCGCTGCCCGGCTTCTTCCCGCTGTCGGACGCCGAAATCACGCTGGAAGACCCGCTGGCGCAAGAATTCCTGAGCTGGCGCGGTCAGTGCGAAAGCACGATCCGCTCGTCCTATCAAATCCTGTCGCGCGGCACGCCGAACCTTGAGAACGAGCTGTGGCGCGTGAATGCCCAGATGCTCAATGGCGAGATCACGGCGCAAGAAGCCGCCGATCAGATTCAGGCTGGCATGGATTCTTGGTATACGCCTGCGGGGATGTAGTCCTCTAACCTCACCCTAAGTCCCTCTCACCGCTTCGCTTATGGAGAGGGATTTAGGGTGAGGTTCTCAGTTTAATTTTCAAACTAGGTGGCTGATGACCCGAAAACGCTTTCCGACGCATATCGTTGTGTTCCTCGCGCCAGCGGTGATCATCTACACCGTGTTCATGATTTACCCGCTGATCGACTCGCTGCGCTTGAGCCTGTTCGCACCGACTGCCGCCGATCCGCGCGTCGAAGAATTCGTCGGCTTACGCAACTACACCACTTTATTTACAGACCCGAATTACGCGCCGCGCTTGCAGGGCGCGGTCAAAAATAACTTTGTCTTCTTTGCCGTGCATATGCTCGTGCAAAATCCGGTTGGCTTGATCTTGGCGACGCTGCTCACCTCGCAGTTGACCCGCTTCCGCGCCGTCTTCCGCACGGCGATCTTCATGCCGACAATGCTCTCGTTCGTGCTGGTGGGCTTTATCTGGGGCAACATCATCTTAAGCCCGCTGTGGGGCATCGCCGACGACTTCTTCAAGGCGGTCGGCTTGGGCGATTACATCCAGCCATGGTTGGGCAAGCCGGAAACCGCACTGATCACGCTGGCGCTGGTCAGCGTGTGGCAGTTCGTCGGCATCCCGATGATGCTGTTCAGCGCCGCGCTGATCGGCATCCCCGATGAACTGGTCGAAGCCGCGCGCGTGGATGGCGCGACGGGGTGGGGTGTGTTCTGGCGCATCAAGTTCCCGCTGATCCTGCCGACGGTGGGCATCGTGACGATCCTGACGTTCGTCGGCAACTTCAACGCCTTCGACCTGATCTACACCGTGCAAGGCGGCTTGGCGGGTCCCAATTTCGCCACCGACATCCTCGGCACGTTCTTCTACCGCACCTTCTTCGGTTTCCAACTGCAAGCGGGCAACCCGACGATGGGCGCGACGATTGCGGGCGTGATGTTCCTGATCATTTTGACGGGCGTCGTGCTCTACCTGTTCGGCTTTCAGCGGCGCATCGCGCGCGTGGAGTACTAAGCGTTATGGCAAGCACGACTCTCGCACCCGCGCGCCGGGGATTTTCGCTCAACCACACTGTACAATCGCTGCTGCTGCACGGGGCGCTGCTGGCGTATATGGCGCTGGCGGTCTACCCGGTGATCCTCGTCGTCGTCAACTCGTTCAAGGCGCGGCAGGCGATCTTTCGCAATCCGTATGCGCTGCCCACGCCGGAGACGTTCAGCATGGCGGGCTACGATACGGTTTTCAACCGCGCCAGCTTCCCGAACTACTTCGTGAACAGCTTGATCGTCACGGTGGTGACGCTGATTTTGATCTTCATCATCGGGTCGATGGCGTCATTCGCGCTGTCGGAGTATCGCTTTAAGGGGAATGCGCTGCTGGCGCTGTACCTGAGCATCGGGATCATGATCCCGATCCGCTTGGGGACGGTCAGTCTGCTGCGCCTGCTCGTCTCGCTCGACTTGACCAACACGCTGGCAGGCTTGATCCTCGTGTACACGGCGCAGGGCTTGCCGCTGACGATCTTCGTCACGTCGCAGTTCATGCGCGACGTGCCGCGTGATTTGAAAGACGCGGCGCGGGTGGATGGCGCAAGTGAGTACCGCATCTACGCGCTGATTCTGCCGCTGGTGCGTCCGGCGCTGGCGACGGTCATGGTCTTCAACATGATCCCGGTGTGGAACGACTTGTGGTTCCCGCTGATCGTCGCGCCCGCCGAAAACGTCAAGACGCTGACGCTCGGCGCGCAGGTCTTCATGGGGCAGTTCGTCAACGATTACGGCGCGGTGCTGGCGTCGCTCAGCTTGGCGATGATCCCGATCATCATTCTGTATATCCTGTTCTCGCGGCAGTTGATTCGCGGGCTGACCAGTGGGGCGGTGAAATTTTGACGCTGAAAATCGGCTTAATCGGCAGCGGCTTCATGGGGACGATTCACGCGGCGGGCTGGATGCGTCTGCGCGCGCAGGGCAAACCCGTCGAAGTGGCGGGCTGCCGCTCCATCGACGACGAAACGGCGACGCGCTTGGCGGATCAGCACGGCTTTCCGCTGTATGACTCGCTGGACGAGTTGATCGCCAGCAGCGACGTGATCGACGTGTGTACGCCGACCTATTTGCATTTTGAACACGCCAGCCGCGCGGCGAACGCGGGCAAGCACATCGTATGTGAAAAGCCGCTGGCGCGCACGGCGGAGGATGCCGCCGCGCTGGTGCAGTTGTGCGAAGATCGCGGCGTCAAGCTGCTGGTCGGGCATGTGGTGCGCTTCTTCCCCGAATATGCCGCCGCCAAAGGCATTGTCGAGCGCGGGGAAATCGGCGACGTGGCGGTGATCCGCCTGACGCGGTGCAGCTTCAAGCCGCAGTTGGATAACCCGACAAGCTGGTTTCATAATCCGGCATACAGCGGCGGCGCGATCCTCGACCTGATGATCCACGACTTCGACTATGCGCGCTGGATCGGCGGCGACGTAACGCGGGTATTCGCGCGGCACATCGGCGACCGGGCGGGCGATGAGCGAATCGGCGATTACGCGCTGGTCACGCTGCGCCACGCCAACGGCGCGCTCTCGCATATCGAAGGTGGATGGGCGTATCCCAAGCCGCTGTTCCGCACGGCGCTCGAAATCGCCGGGAGCGAAGGCTTGATCGAGCATCCGGCGAAGCGGTCACAACCTGTGACCGTTTATCCGCACGCGCGGTCGGGGGGCGGGCTGCCAGACATCGCCGTGCCGCGCAACCCGATGCTGCCCGATGATGATCCGTACATGCAGGAGATCGAGCATTTCTACGACGTGCTGACAATCGGCGCGACGCCGCGAGTCACCGGGCGGGACGGCTTGGCGGCGGTGCGAATCGCGCTGGCGGCAATAGAGAGCGCGAACACAGGGCGTCCGGTGACGCTTGCGTAAAACATTATTGCCCTCAACCCCCGCCCCCTTCTCCCTCAGGGCGAAGGGGTGAAAGCGCTCTTGAAGTCCCTCTCCCTGAGGGAGAGGGAGGCAACCGAAGGTTGCACAGGGTGAGGGCTGGTGCAAGAGCAATCCCTTTTGACCTGAGAGGTTCTGAGAACGGAAACCAAGTACCAACGGAATGGATTGAGCTATGACCCAAAAACTCCGCATTGGCATTTTGAGCGTCGCGCATTTGCACGCGGACGGCTATATCGGCGGACTGCGCGAATTACCCGATGCCGAATTCGTCGGCTTCGCGGATGAAGACCACCCGCGCGCCGAACAGTTCGCGCGGCTGCACAATGCGACCCGCTACCCGTCCTATGCCGATCTGCTGGCGAGCGTGGACGGCGTGGTGATCTGCGCGGAGAATGCGCGTCACCTGCCGCTGATCGAACAGGCAGCGGCGGCGGGCGTGGGGATTCTGTGCGAAAAGCCGCTCACTACGTCGCTGGCGGACGCGAAAACGGCGGTCAAGCTGTGCGCGGATGCTAACGTTGTGCTGAAGACGGCGTTCCCGATGCGCTTCAACGCGCCCGCGCTGGAAATCTACGGCATGGTCAAGCGCGGCGACTTGGGGACGGTGCTGGCGATCAACGGGACGAATCAGGGCGAGTGTCCGCAGCATCACCGGGCGTGGTTCGTCGATCCGGTGCTGGCGGGCGGTGGCGCGATCACCGATCACACCGTGCATATCGCCGACATGCTGCGCTGGATGCTGGAACGCGAACCGGTCGAGGTGTACGCGGAAGCGAATCACATCCTCTACCGCGAGGTCGCGCCGCACGTCGAAACGGGTGGGATCGTCTCGCTGACGTTCGACGATGGCACGATTGCCACCATCGACTGCTCATGGAGCAAGCCGCCGTATTATCCCACATGGGGCGGGCTGGCGATGGATATCATCGGGTCGGGCGGCTTGGCGACGCTCAACGCCTTCGACCAGAACCTGACCGTGTACCGCCACACGCAGCGGCGCGGGACGTATGGCTACTGGGGCAGCAACGCCGACCGTGCCATGCTGCTCGACTTCACGGCGGCGCTGCGCGGCGAGGAGTCACGCGGGGCGAGCGGGCAGGATGGTCTGCGCGCGGTGGCAGTGGTTGCAGCGGCATACGAGTCGGTCAGGACAGGTGAGGCGGTGCGGGTAGAGGGGTAAGCTCATCATTTCTCACTCGCGCCCCATGCAACCATGTTATGATGAGCATGTCTCTAACAGAAACCGCAGCATAGGGAGGGCGAGGATGGCGCAGTTGCATGGGCTGCATCACGTCACGGCAGTGACCGGTGACGTCAACATCAATTACCAGTTTTACACGCGGGTCTTGGGCTTGCGGTTGGTCAAACGCACGGTCAACCAAGACGATACCTCCGCCTATCACCTGTTTTACGCGGACAAACTCGGCTCTCCCGGCACGGACATGACCTTCTTCGACTGGTCGATGCTGCCGCCGAACCGGCGCGGCACGGACAGCATCGTCAACACGCAGTTTCGCGTCAACGGGCAGGCGGCGCTCGACTACTGGGTCAAGCGGTTGGACGATCACCAAGTGACCCACGAGCCGATCAGCGAGTTCAATGGGCGGGCGGTGCTGCGCTTCGACGACCCCGAAGGGCAGCGGCTCACGCTGGTGGATGACGGCGGCGCGCCGATCAGCGGGGAAGTGTGGGACGGCGCGGATGTCCCGGTTGAAATGGCGCTGCGCGGCTTCTACGCGGTGACGCTCTCCGTCCCTGACCTAAATCGCATGGCGTTGATCCTGACACGCGTGCTGGATTTCAGCGAGGTGGATCGCTTCACGCATCCGGCGAACCCCAAACTACGCGCGGCGGTCTTCGCGATGGATGGCGGCGGCGCGGGCAAAGAAGTCCATGTGATCGAAGAACCGCAGGCGGTCTATGCGCAGTTGGGGCGCGGCGGGGTGCATCATGTCGCCTTCCGCGTGACCGATGACGCCGAGCAGGTGGACTGGGAAGAACGACTGACGCGGATCGGCGTGCCGACTTCCGGTCAAGTGGATCGCTTCTACTTCAAGTCGCTGTATTTTCGGATTTCCAACGGCATTCTGTTCGAACTGGCGACCGATGGACCGGGTTTCGCCGCCGACGAAGACCCGACGGCGCTCGGCGAACGCTTGGCGCTGCCGCCGTTCCTCGAACCACAGCGCGCGCAGATCGAAGCGGGGTTGAAGCCGATCACGGCGCTGTAGTCGGCGTTTGTGCGATGGGACAGCCAGAAGGCTGTCCCGCCTAGCGCTTGCCGATGAGCCACTCCTTCGCGGCGGGGAAATCAATGGCAGCATCTTGATAGATCGCCTTCTTGATGTCGGCGCAAATCGTCGGGCTGATGCTGCCAATCCGTTTGATGTAGTCCGCGAAGAGATCGAGACGGCGATCCACAATCGCTTGATACACCTTCTCTGCCAGCGCGGGCAGCGATGAACCGTAGATGTTTTTCAACATCTGCTGCGCCGCCATCCGCCTGTTTTCATCGCCGTCGCGGTGGGTGATCAG
>JACSRG010000532.1 GCA_014879865.1 Anaerolinea sp. | reverse complement strand
CCCAACCGCCGCCCGGCGGATGAGCAGGCGCAGCGCGCCGGTGCGATCCAGCGCGAAACGGGCTGCCACCTGTTCGAGCCGGACGTGATCTTCGGGCGACAGCCGCAGGGAGAAACTCTTGGAGGCATCGCTCATAGTTCAATCTCCCACTGGTCACGGGTGTAGTCCGCCAAGTCCTGCGCCGCATCCGGTTCGAGCGGGATGCCGCGCTCGCGTTCCCACAGGTCGCGCTGATCGGCGGCGAGCGCCATGCCTTCCGCCGCTTCAAATGCCCGCTCGATGCCGCCTCTCTCAACCACGCCGAGCAGGTATTCCGCCGCGCCATACGCCTTGTCCCAATCGCCCGGCACGACCGGCGCGAGCTGTGCCTCGACTTCGCCCGTGTCGGGGTCACGTCCGAGCGAGAGGATGCTGGTCACGGCGTTGTCGGGATCGCCCTTATCCGGCTGAAACACGCCGATCCAGTACGCCGTCCCCGTGTCAGGATCGATGAACGGCGGCGGATCGGCTTCCGGGTCAAAGCCCGCGGCATCGATGCCGATCTCACGGAGCGCCCGGAAAGTCGCGGAATCAGCCTGATCGGCAATATGTTGGGTAGGTTCGGTTTCCCCGAAGATTGCCTCCAGATCGAGATCGTCCGGTGGCAGATCGGGTGCAGGTGGCTCATCGAGCGACTGCATCTCCTCGTAGGCGGCGTACTCCACATCGCCCGCCGCACGCCACTGCGGAGCCGGATCGCCGCGCTCGGTGGCACGTTCCGCCGCCCGTTCGGTCGCATAATCGACCAGTTGAAACGGGAGCAGCCCCCTTGCGTGGATGTCCCCGTTCAATTCATGGTAGTAGGCAGCAGCTTCGTCGATGTCATCGAACGTGCTAATTTCGAGGTAGCTGCCGCCCAGATCGCCGGTGTGGGCATTCGCATACAGGTCAACCGCACCGATGCTGTACTGCTCGGTTTCCCCATCCGGCAGCACCCGTCCGACGGCGACAATCGCCGCGTCGTGCCAGCCCCAACCGTCGTCACTGTCATACGCTGGAGCCACCGCAGCGGGCGCGTCAATCTCCTCCAGATCAAGCGGACTGAATGGCTCGAACGGATCGTCGTCCGGCAGGTAGTCGTAGGTGTCTGATCCGAACAATTCATCCGGGAATGGATCATCCGGCATCGAGAAATCGAGATCAGGCGGGGGCGGCAAATCGTCCCAGTCTGGCGGCGGCAGGTTCGACATCGCTTAGACCTCCTCTGCCGGGTGCAACACGATGGGCTTGTGTTCCGCCGCTGCACGGACAGCAGGCGCGGGACGCAGAGTCGCGCCAAAGCGATCCCAGAAGGTATTCAGCACCTCGACCCGCTGACGCTCACCCGATGCGATGCGCTGAACGTCAGCAGCCCACTCACGGGCAAAGGCGGGCGCGGTGAGTTCACTGAAATGCTCCGCCAGATATGCCGCGACCGTCCGCCCTCTTTCGGTCAGACTGTAGGAGGTTTCTCCGTCCACATAGCCCGCCGTGCGCAGCCCGGTCAGCGCAGCGACCGCAGCAGAAATACTCACGCCACAACCCACCAGCGCGCCCATCAGCTCCCATTCACTGAACAAAATCGGTGGTTCGCTCGTCACCGTTTCAACAGTGATGCTCGCAGGGCTCAAAACAGTCCCTTCCGGCAGGATCGGCAGCACCGCGTCTGGACGGGCGGACGGCAGTACGCGCCGCCAGCCATCGAAGTAGAGCAGCGCCGCCGTCGCCCGCAGTTCGAGCGGATAGGGCTTGTCCTTCGTTGCACCAACGAGAATCCGCGCCCCCATCAACTTGTCCTGAGCGGGCGGCATGTGCGCGGCGATGAAGTGCTTCCAGACGAGCGCATAAACTGCCGCCCCATCCCCCGGCAGTGCTTCCGGGAGACGGCTCACATCAGCGGGCGCGATTCCGGCGGTGATATTCGGTTCTGCCGCCAGATACTCGGTGCCGAATTCACGCCGGATATATGTCTGCGCCGTGTCCTGTAGTGCAGTCGTCACGATGGCATCCGGGGCGGTGATCCAGCCCGCGTCGTAGAGCGTGGCAATCAGCGCCAACGTATCTGCAGGGTCTAGCGTAAGCTCACGCGCCGCGATCTCGATCACGCGGGACAGCGTCAGCGGAGCGGGTACAGGCTGCGCTTTGAGCGTCTGCCCGGTCTTGTCCACCCAGAACTGCCCGCCCTTGAGCAGCGTCTCAAGCTGTCCCGCCTGTTCCGCCGTG
>JACSRG010000267.1 GCA_014879865.1 Anaerolinea sp. | reverse complement strand
GGCTGCCGACGATCTCGCCGTTCTCGTCCACCGCGACGATCCACAGGCAGTTGTCGGCGTCCCGGTGCTGTTGGAGGAGTTCGCGTTCCTGCTCCGGCGTGTAGGTGAACTCGTCCGCCGATGAAAACGACGTGCCGTTATCCGGTTCGTCGGCGATGGTCTTCATGAAGGCGATGATCGCCTCGGCGTCGTCCGGCGTCGCCTCGCGAATGATGTAATCGTAAGCCATGCGGGAGTCCTAAACACTGAATTGCTGTCAGATTATAGTCAAAAGTAGAAAGTAAAAAGTTGAAAGCGGCGGGCGCTGCCGTTTACTTTCAACTTTCTACCTTCTACTGCTTTTAATGGAGTTAGAATCTATCCGGGAAGACTTCGCGGGCGAGCTTTTCTTCTGCGTCCACCATCTCGCGGATGAAGGTCAGCCCCTCGTTCCAGAAGTTCGGGTCGGTCAGGTCAACGCCTGCCTTCGCCAGAATCTTCTCCGGGTAATCGGAGTCGCCTGCCGCCAGCACTTCGATGTACTGCGGCACGAATTCCGCGCCGCGCTTGCGGTACAGGTTGAACAGCGCCAGCACGAGCAGTTCGCCAAAGGCATAGGCATAGACATAGCCGGGCGTGTGGATGAAGTGCCCGACGTAGCTCCACCACCAGCCGTAATCGTCGCGCAGCGTCACACTGTCGCCGAACATGCGCCGCTGCGTATCCAGCCAAATCTGGTTGACGCGCGGCGTCGGTAGTTCGCCCTCGGTGCGGCGCGCCGTGTGGACTCCGTCCTCGAAGCGGTTCATGGTGACTTGGCGGAAGACGGTCGCGAAGCTGTCCTCGACGCGATCCATCATGTTTTGCAGGCGGACGGCGGGGTTGGTTTCCTTGCGCATCATGTCTTCAAACGTGAGCATCTCCCCGAAGACGGACGCCATTTCCGCCGTCGTCAGCGGGGTATACAGCCCGGTTTGACCCTGTGCCTCGCCGGAGAGATACATGTGCAGTCCGTGTCCGAGTTCGTGCGCCAGCGTCATCACATCGCGCGGCTTGCCGAGGAAGTTGACGAACACGAACGGGTGCGCCGAGGCGACCGTCGGCGAGGCAAACGCGCCGCCGCGCTTGTTCGGCAGAATTTGCGCATGAATCCAGTTTTCGTCGAAGAAGCGGCTGATGATCGACCCGACGCGCGGATCGAAGGCGCTGTAGGCGCTCTCGACAATGGCGCGGGCTTCGCTCCACGAGTAGCTGCGATCCGCCTGTTCGATCAGCAGCGGGGCGTAGCGGTCATAGTCGTACAGCCCATCTTCATAACCGAGCAGCTTGGCTTTCAGACGATAGTGACGCGAGACCAATTCGTAATTCGACGTGACGGCGTTGATCAGCGCCTCGACCACCTCATCCGGCGCTTTGTTGGAGAGGTTGCGCGCCGAAATCCACGAGGGGAAACCACGCCGCTTATCCTCGTTCGCCTTGTCGATGACCAGCGTGTTGAGGATGTACGTCAATTCCATCTCTTTTTCGCGCAGCCCTGCCGTGAGCGAGTCGGCGGCACGGCGGCGGATGTCGCGATCTTTGTCGTAGAGCTTGTCGAGGATTTTCGACTGGTTGACCTTTTCGCCGTCCCAGTCGTAGCGCATGGCGGAAGTCAACTGGGTGAAGAAGCGCACCCACGCGCCCGCCCCGGTCACGTCCTTCTCGACGATGAGCTGTTCCTCGATCTCGCTCAGGGTGTACGGCTTGTAGCGCAGTTCGGTTTCCAGCGGATAGCGGTACTTGCCGAGCGTCGGGTCTGCCAGCAAGCGCGCCGCCTGATCATCGGGGACGGCTTTCCATTCCAGTTCGAAGAACATGAGCTTCTGGCTCAACTGCGCGCCGAACTCGCGGAACTTCTGGAGCAACCCCCCGAAGGTCGGGTTCATCGTGTCCGTGCTGAAGTTGAGCGAAATGAACGAGCCGAGCCGCCCGCTGACATCGCTGATCGCTTCCAGTTCGATCTGCGCATCGACCATTTCTTCGGCGTCCAACTGCGCGACGCGCCCGCGATACTTCGCCGCGAACTCGTCCGCCATGCCGCTCAGACGCTCCATATCTCGCTGGATCGTCGGATCATCGACGCCGGAATAAAAGACCGTTAGATCCCATACGACATTCTCTGCACCCGTCACCCGTTCCGGCGCTGCATCGACCATTTTATCCTCTTTCACCATTCAAGTTTCGTCTAATGCTACTGGATTTTGCCGTGCAGATCAACAAGCGTG
>JACSRG010000519.1 GCA_014879865.1 Anaerolinea sp. | reverse complement strand
CATGCTCAGTCAGGTGCAGTTGGCGTCCAGCCAGATGGTGATCTACCTCGAAGGCGTGCTGCGCGACAATCATGTGCGCGGTGCGGAGATCAACTTCGAGCGCGGCGATCTGCGCGGCTTGGGGCGCGAACTGCAAGAACAGATTCTCAATCTGACGCGGTCAACCATCAGCCGTGCGCTGTCGAACATTGACGTCGAAGTGCAGGGTGGACGTGGTGAAAGCTACCGCGACGCCAACCTCGAAGGCGCAAAGCTGGACGGCGGGAACTTCAGCGGGCGCAACATGAAGAACGCCGTCATGACGAACGTCAGCGCGCTTGCCTGCAATTTCAGCGGCGCAAATCTCAAGGATGCGTTCTTGGAAGGCGGTAACTTCGAGGGATCGAACTTCAGCGGCGCGAACCTGAAATCCGTGATGGCTGAACGGGTGCGTTTCGTCGGTTGCAACCTGACCGGCGCTAATCTGCGCGATGCTAACCTCGAACACGCCGATTTGACCGGGGCGCGGTTGATGGGCGCGAACCTGTACGGGGCGAACCTGACCGGGGCGACGCTGCCGAACGGCGAGGAGTTCCAGCGCGAATCGGACTTGATGCGCTACCACGCCAGCCACGAAGGTGGACGGCGTATCCACGTCGAGATCAGCACGGATGACGACGATGACGAGAAGCCCAAGCGTGAACCTCCCCTTCCGCCTATGCCGCCCGCACCTCCGATGCCGCCGGATCGCTACTAACCTGTACGGATAGGCAGTACCCGAAACCCTATCCTTGCGGTAAGCTGATGAGGCTTTCCCGCCGCAAGGATAGGTTGTTGCATGCAGCGTTATCTCGCTCTGCTCAAACAGAACCCTCATTACACGCGACTCTGGCTCTCTCAAGTGATCAGCATGATGGGCGATTGGTTCAATACAGTCGTTCTTTTTGCGCTGGTCGCATCCTACAGCCCCGGACGTGAAGGTCTGGCGGTCAGCATCTTTGTGCTGTGCCGCGTACTGCCGCCCATGCTCATTAGCCCGGTCGCGGGCGTACTCGTGGATCGTTTCGACCGCAAACGCCTGCTGATCTGGAGCAATTTTCTGCGTGGGATTGTCGTGTTAGGGCTGCTGGTCGCCACTGAACGCCCGGATTTGTTGTGGCTGATCTACGCGCTGACCATCGTGCAGTTCACGATCTCATCCGTGTTCGAGCCGGGTCAATCGGCGCTCATCCCCAATCTCGTCGCACCCCAAGACCTGATCCCTGCGAACACGCTCGTCAACATCACATGGTCGGCGATGCTGGCATTGGGTGCGGTGATCGGCGGCGTGGTTGCGACTGTGTTCGGCACGCAGATCGCTTTGATCTGCGATGCGCTGTCGTTCGTGATCGCCGGATGGCTGATTCTGCCGATTAAGCCGCGTCCCATCGAACGACTGCCGGATCACCAACATGACACGAGTTTCACAGAAGGCGTGCGCTATCTGCGCCGCACACCGAGAGCGGCGATGCTGCTGCTCGGCAAAGCGGGGATCAGTCTCGGCAACGTCGATACACTGCTGGCGATCTACGCGACGCAAATCTTCGTCATCGGTCAGGATGGGCAGTTCTCACTGGGTATCATGTACAGCGTGTTCGGCATCGGCGCGATTGCGGGACCGCTGCTGTTTAACCGCGTGAATGACGGATCGGTGGCGCGGATGCGCCGGTTGATGGGCATCGCCTTCGCGGCGACCGTCTTGGGATGGCTCGTGCTCGGGATCGCCGGCTCACTGGTAATACTGTGTGTCGGGTTGTTCGTCCGCGCGATTTGCGGCTCAGTCAACTGGACATACAGCACGATCAGTTTGCAGAAGACAGTGCCGGATGCGTACATGGGGCGGGTTTTCTCGGTCGATATGGCAGGATACTATCTCTCGACGGTCGTCAGCACCATCGTGCATGGCAGCCTGATCGATCTGGTCGGCAGCCAGCATGTGCAGTGGATTGCGCTTGGGACGGGACTGGTGGCGCTCATACCGGCACTGGTCTGGGCGCTGCTGGTGCGCCAAACCGAAGCACGAGAGAGAGTCGGGATTGGGGCTGAGAATCATGCCTGACGATCATGTATACTGATGCGCGCTTGACGACTCTGGTTTGTCAGCCCAACCTTCGGAGTGAACGCGCGTGCTTGATCTGCTCAAGGTGATCATACTGGGTATCGTAGAGGGGATCACCGAATTTCTACCGATTTCGTCTACCGGACACTTGATTGTCGCCGTTGCCTTTCTCCGTCCTAACTTCAGCGAAGCGCTCAGCGGAACATTCGAGATCTTCATTCAGCTCGGCGCTGTGGTCGCCGTTGTTCTCTACTACCGGAACGACTTCATCGGGCAGGTGCGCACCGTCATCCGTGATCGGGGTACACAGCGGCTGTGGCTGGCATTGATCCTCGCGACCGTCCCGGCGGCGCTGATCGGTTTTCCGTTCCGTGAGCAGATCAAGGCGATCTTCTTCAACCCGACCGCCGTCGCCATCTCGTTGATCATTGGCGGTGTGCTGTTTATCGTGCTGGAACGCTGGTTTTCCGGGCGTGAAAGTCAAAGCACGGTCGAGAATTCACCATCCGTGAGCGATCTGACGAAGATTACACCTGTGCAGGCGCTCCTCATCGGCGTGCTGCAAACCCTCGCATTGATCCCCGGCGTCTCGCGCGCCGCAACGTCGATTTTCGGCGGGATGCTGTTCGGTCTCGACCGTAAAGCCGCGACCCGTTTCTCGTTTTACCTTGCCGTTCCCGTACTCGGCGGGGCGACAGTCTTCGATTTGCTCTTGAGTCTCGACGAGATCAGCAGCGGCGACCTGATCTATTTGTTGGTGGGCGCGGTGGTTTCGGGGATTGTGGCATGGTTCGCAATCGATTGGCTGCTGCACTATGTCGCCCGGCACAATTTCGTTGCCTTCGGCTACTACCGGATCGCGGCAGGGGCGATTATCCTCGTACTGGCGGCGCTTTCATTACTGTAAATGACTGCGCCTTAATCTCTAGCTTTGATATATCGAAACTGCTATATACTCGAAAATATCGGTTGAATGACTTTTCTGCCGAAGACGAGCTGACGCGATCCAGCGCTGATTGAGACAGTCGGAATACAGTATGGCAGGGATCGACGACGAACGGCGCTATGCCCTCATTGTGCACCCGGACATTACGACGCGAGAGCATCTACGCTCATTGCTAGCTGACGTATTCACCGACTTTATTGAGACAGATCGTGTTGGATCGGCGGTGTTTTTCGCGGCAGTTGATGTCGCTCGTATCGTTTTTGTGGCAGCGTGCCTGCTCGTGGATGGCG
The DNA here is from genome assembly GCA_014879865.1 of Anaerolinea sp. GTDB lineage: Bacteria > Chloroflexota > Anaerolineae > Aggregatilineales > Phototrophicaceae > Flexifilum. Next base: position 9,581 of record JACSRG010000519.1, on the reverse strand, counting down.
AGAATCAACTCGCCCTGAATACGAGATTACACAGGACAGCGCCGCTTGTGGTTCTAGTGGACGCGGATGAGAAACTTCCAGACATTGTGCAAGCCGGGGTCGATGATGTGCTTACCGCCTCGATGCTTTCGTCATCCCTCAGCCAGCGAGTAAAGTGGTTGCTCGAACGTTCGATGCTGCAAGATGAGTTGAAATCGCGCGACCAACTGGTGCTCGAACTGCAAGAGGAACAGCAGTTCACCGAGGCACTTCAGGAGACTGTCGCCGCACTCACGCAAACATTTGATCCGCACCATGTGATCGCGCTGCTGCTCGATCATGTCGGTCACTTCGTGCCACACGACCGCGCGAATATCATGCTGTTCACACAGGATCATGCGCATGTCGCTTACTGGCACAGGTATACCCCGGAGGAAGTCGAACAACTGACCCGCGTCACCTTGTCGATAGCGGCTTCGCATATCGCCTCGGTTGTTCGCACCGGAAACATCATCCTCATCCCCGATACATCGACTGATCCCGACTGGTACGCGCCGCCCGGTTCGGAGTGGATTCGCTCCTACGTCGGCGTGCCGATCCGGGCATATGACTTGGTGATCGGTATCCTCAACATCGACAGTGCGCAGCCGAACAATTTCTCACAGAAGCATGTCCGGCGGCTGCAAACGTTTGCTCACCAAGCGGCGATTGCGATTGGCAACGCGCAGTTGTACGACACGATCGCGCGTGACGCGGAAAAGCTGCGCGCTTTGCACCGGGCAACCGCATTTTTGTTTACGCCAAATCTGTTCACCTCGAATGACCTGCTCGCGTTGAGTGAGCAAATCGCACGCACGGTGGTCGTGGAGTTCGGCAAGGTTGACTGCGGCGTCATCCTCGTCGAACCGGAAACTGGACTGCTGACGCGGTTGGCGCGCGCGGGGAACTTTCAGGTGAATGCCACGCAGCCCCTCTATCTCGACGGTCCGGGCTTGGTTCCCGAAGCCATCCGCACGAATCGGACGATCTACGCGCCGGATGTTACGCAGCAGCCCAGCTACGCGCCTAACAATGCTTCGACGCGTTCCGAACTTGTCGTTCCGCTCCGCACACCGCAGGGCGTCATTGGCGTGCTCGATTTGCAGTCGTCCATTGAAGATGCGTTCTCGGCACAGGAGCAGTCGCTCCTCGAAATGTTCGCCGAGCGAACAGCGGTCACGATTGAGAACATCAACCTGTATAACCGGATACGCGCGCACGCCGAGGATTTGGAGCAGCGGGTCGAACTGCGGACATTGGAACTGCGCAGCGCGCTTGAGCGCGAGCGTGAACTCAGTGAATTGAAATCACGTTTTATTGCCCGCGTATCGCATGAGTTCCGCACGCCGCTGGCGTTGATGAACACCGCGAGCGACTTGCTCAAGAACTATGGCGAACGGATGTCGTCGGAGCAGCGCGTCGAGAAGTTGAATCGCATCCAAGCTGAAGTCCAAAACCTCACGATGATGCTTGAGGACATCCTGACGATCAGCACCGGCGCAGCGGACACGAAGACGATCTTTAAGCCCGACGATATCGACTTGCAGAAGCTGTGTGCAGATGCGGTCAATGTGGCGAACGAGGGAGCAACGCACGATCTGCGCTTTACTTATTCGGGGAGTCCTAACGCATACCTCGATCCCGTCTGGATTCGCCGCATCCTCCAAAACCTGCTTTCAAACGCAATGAAATACTCGCAGATCCAATCGATCATCCGGGTACGGGTCGAGCGGCGTTTCTTCGATGTGGTGATCGAAGTCGAAGACTCAGGAATTGGTATTCCCGAAACGGATCACCACCGTTTATTCGAGGCATTTCATCGCGCCGGTAATGTCGAGCATATCAGCGGCACGGGGCTGGGCTTGGCGATTGTTCGACAGGCGGTAGAATTGCATGGCGGCAGCGTGACATTTCGCACTAAATTAGGGCAGGGCACTACGTTTACGGTTATACTGCCCGACAATGCGATGGGGAAAACACATGAGGAAAATCCTAGTAGTTGAGGATGCACAATCACTTCGCAAAGACATCGTCGAAATGCTCGGTTTCGAAGGCTTTCAGGCGGTTGGTGCGGAGAACGGAATCGTTGGTGTTCAGCGGGCACGCGAACTACTGCCCGACCTGATCATCTGTGACATCATGATGCCGGGCTTGGACGGGTACGGTGTGCTTTCGGAACTGCGTCATGACTCGGTTACGGCTACGATCCCGTTCATCTTCCTGACTGCTCGGACGGATCGGGTGGATGTTCGGCAGGGGATGGAACTAGGCGCGGATGATTTTCTGACCAAGCCGTTCCACGCCGCCGAACTGCTCGCGACGGTGCGCGCCCGGCTTGACAAGCGCGACTTGATGAACCGCGCGAACGAGCGGCGCATGGATGAACTGCGCGGTAACATCATGATGGCGCTGCCGCACGAACTGCGCACGCCCTTGAATGTCATGCTCGGCTTCTCCGACCTGCTCATGACCGACTCGGCGGGGATGGACTCCGCGCGTATCGCCGACATGGCACGCCACATCAATAACTCGGCGCTGCGGCTGTACCGCTTGATCGAGAATTTCCTGCTGTATGCGCAGACCGAAGTCGTGATGACGGATCGAGGACAAATCGAGGAATTCCGCAAGCGCTACACCATCTATCCCCACACGATCATCGCCCATCATGCGACGCAAAAAGCGCGCCAGTTGGGACGCGCCACCGATCTCGACGTACATCTGGCAGAAGTCGATGCCGTCGCCATCTCCGAGGAATTCATCAAGAAGATGGTCGAAGAGGTGGTGGACAACGCCTGCAAGTTCTCGCCGGAGAATTCGGCAATCCTTGTGGACGGCAAGGTCGATGGGGCGGTCTACGTCCTGAGCGTCACGGATACCGGGCGCGGCATGACCCCCGAACAAATCGCGAAGGTCGGCGCGTACATGCAGTTCGAGCGGCGAATTTACGAACAGCAGGGGATCGGGCTCGGCTTGATCATCTGCAAACGTCTCGCCGATATTCACGCTGGCGGGTTCGAGATTGAGAGTGTGCCTGCCGTGAAAACGGTCGTCACGATCAAGCTGCCGATCAAGGAAGATGCCGAAGCCCTGCGCAAAACTGGCAGATAGCGGTTCGTTGTCCTTTAAAAGAACTTCGCTATAATACGTTTAAGTACGACCGCGTTGCGCCAGTGAGGAGTATCCCCCAATGCGAGCAGATTGGACGCAAAAAAGCTTGCTTGTCATCTCGCTAGTAGTTGTTCTACTGGCTGCGTCAGGGTGTTTTCAGTCTGCGGGCGGGGCGCTGGAGGCGACGAGCATTGCTTTTTCCGCGCCTACCTTCACGCCGACAGCCAGCGACACCCCTGTCCCGTCGGACACGCCGACGACTTTTCCAACGCTGACGCCAACCGATGACCAAGAAATCATTGTGCTGACCCGTGTCGTCACCGGCACGCCTGTGCCCGGCACGGAAGTCGCCGACGCGCTGATGCAGGACATCGTCGCCCAGACTTCGACGGCGATTTTCTTGACGCAAAACGCGCAGTTCCAGCCCATTGTCACGAATACCTCGGTCTTTGTGGACGATCCGCTGCTGCTGTCCGCGACCGCGGTAATTCAGAATTCCACGCTGACGGCGGCAGCGCCGCTCACCATGACGGCACAGTGGTTGACCGGGGTCACGCCGACGCTGCAAGGCATCACCACGACTCCGGGTGGCATCGCGCAGCCGACGGCAGTCGTTCCGAGCGGCGCGGACTGCGTTCATGAGGTGCGTGTCGGCGACCGCAATCTGTTCCGCATCGGTTTGTACTATGGCTTGACTTATCAAACGATTGCCGCTTACAACAACCTTGTCAACCCGAACTTGATCTACCTCGGACAGCGGTTGGTGATCCCCGGCTGTGGCACGACCGGCAATCGACCCCCGGCGACCTCGACGGCGACGGTCAGCGGCGGTTTCCCGGTGACGACTGTCCCCGGTGGCGGCACGGGTACGTATATCGTGCAGGACGGCGATACACTGTTCCGGTTGTCGCAGTTGTGGGGCGTGCGCGTGATGGATATTGCCGCCGTCAACGCGATCTCGAATGTCAATCTTATTTTCATCGGACAAACGCTGGTTATCCCCTAAATATGCGTGAAATTGTCATCCACAGAGAAGAAATCTACAGCGGACGGATCGTACATCTGTCCGCTGTTGATGTCCGTTTGCCCAACGGCAAAGAAGCCCATCGCGAGTTGATTCAGCACCCCGGCGCGGTGGCGATTGTCGCGCTCGACGAGGAACAAAACGTCGTGCTCGTGAGTCAGTACCGGCTGGCAGCAGATCGTATCATGTGGGAAATCCCGGCGGGGACGCTGAATCCCGGCGAAGCACCGCTGGTCTGCGCCGAGCGCGAACTGCAAGAGGAAGCAGGATTGTTCCCCGGTAAATTGGACGCGCTTGGCGGGTTGTATGTTGCCCCCGGCTACACGACCGAATTCATTCATCTGTTTATCGCCACCGAGCTGAGCGAGTCGCGCTTGGAGATGGACGAAGACGAATTCATCGAGTCGAAGCGTGTTCCGTTCGCCGAGGCGCTCGATATGATCGAGCGCGGCGACATCATCGACGGCAAAAGTATTGCCGGACTCTTCAAGACGGCGCGGCGTCTCGGTCTGTGACCCTTGTGAGACGCCGTCCGCTTCTGTATAATGCCCTTTGATTTTGACCCTGTACGCGCCGAACGGCTGCGTATTTTTTTCATGAGGAAGCCCGTGAACGAGTTATTGAAATCACTGGAAGCCCCCGATCGTGGGCATCCGAGCTTCGCAGCAGGCGATACCGTCAAGGTGTCCGTCAAAGTGGTCGAAGGCGACCGCGAACGCACGCAGGTTTTTCAGGGTGTCGTGATCCGCTACCGCAAGGGTGGTAATGACGCCAACTTCACCGTGCGCCGCATCGCTTCGCACGGCATTGGCGTAGAGCGCACCTTCCTGCTCAAGAGTCCCCGTGTCGAAAAAATCGAAGTCACCCGTAAGTCGAAGGTTCGCCGCGCCCAGCTTTACTATCTGCGCAACGTTCGTGGCAAGGCGGCACGCCTGAAGGAAAAGCGCTAAGATCGTGCGCCCGCTGATTGGCATCTCGACATCGGATGTCTACGCCGAGCGAGGAAAGCTGTATCATCGCGCGTATGCGCTGAATGCTCATGCCATTGCGGATGCGGGCGGGCTGCCCGTCTACATCCCGACCGGACTGGAAACGTCGCTGCTGCGGGAGCTGTACGAGCGCTTGGACGCGGTACTGCTCCCCGGCGGACCCGATGTCGATCCTGTCGAATACGGGCAAGAGCGCCATCCGAAGACCAAGATCATCGACGTGCCACGCGATGCGCTCGAATTGACGCTCGCGCGCTGGGCTGCCGAAGACGATCTGCCGATGTTCGGCATTTGTCGCGGTCATCAGGTGATGAACGTGGCATTTGGCGGGACGCTCGTGCAGGATATTCCGTCGCAGGTCGAGACCACGCTGACCCATGATCTGCCGGACGAGTACCCGCGCGATACGCGTCTGCATGAGGTGCAGGTCGATCCGGGTAGTCGTCTCGCGTCGATTCTGGGGACGACACAGGTCACGGTCAACAGCTTGCATCATCAATCCGTGCAGCAGCCCGGTCCGGGTGTCGCCGTAACCGCCTACGCTCCCGACGGGGTGGTCGAGGCGCTCGAACTGCCGGACAAGCGGTTCGTCCTCAGCGTACAGTGGCATCCCGAAGACCTGTACGAAAACGACGACATGATGCGGCGTCTTTTCCAAGAATTCGTCAGCGCCGCCCGTGACACACATCGGCGTATTTGACTCCGGGGTCGGTGGATTATCGGTACTCCGTGAAATCCACCGACACCTGCCGCACATCCCCACGATTTACTACGCTGATCAGGTGCATCTACCCTATGGTCAGCGCCAACCCGACGACATTCGTCAACTGGTCGAAAATGCCGCCGACTTCCTGATCGCGCACGGCGCGCAAGTGATCGTGCTGGCGTGCCATACCGCCAGCGCGGCGAGTCTGCACGAACTGCGTGCCCGCGTCGCTCACATCCCGATTGTCGGCATGGAACCTGCTGTCAAGCCTGCCGCCGAGCGCACACAGTCCGGTGTGATCGGCGTACTCACCACCTCGGCAACCGCCAAGAGTGGGCTGTATCGCCGCGTCGTGGAGCGTTTTGCGCAGCATGTCCGCGTGATCACCGAGCCAGCGCCGGCTCTGGTGACGCTGGTCGAAAGTGGGATGCAGAACACCCCCGAAGGCGAAGCGATCATGAAGGGGTACTTGCAGCCGATGAACGACGCCGGGGCGGATCAGATTGTGCTCGCGTGTACGCATTTCCCGTTTCTCGCGGACAACCTCAAGCGGCTGACCCAAGCCGAACTGATCGATCCGAGCGCCGCAGTCGCGCGGCAGGTGGCGCGTGTGCTGCCCGGTGATTTCGCTCCCACCAGCGCTCCGCATCTCTACTACACGAGCGGCGATCCCGACGCCTTTCAGCAGTCAGTCAAAGCGCTGATCGGAGAAGCTGTCCGCGTCAATGTCTAGGGACGGGCGACCGTCGGTTCTTTCGAGATGGGTTCGGGCATCTCGAAGGGCATAACGCGGCGCGCGTTATCAGGCGGCGTGAGCGGCAGCCGGATGAAAAATGTCGAGCCGGGACACGTTTGCATGTTGTGCCCGGCACTCTCCGCCCAGATTTCCCCGCCATGCCCGGCGATCACCCCTTGCGCGATGGTCAACCCCAACCCGGGACCTGCTCCCAAAAATTTGTATGTTCCCGTCGAGTGCAAACCGGGGTCATAGGCGCGGTAAAACTTGCGGAAGATCAATTCGAGATTCTCTTTGTCGATGCCGACCCCCGTATCCTTGATCGTGATCAGTACGTGATCTTTGTCGCCGGGTCGTTCGGCGGGTTGCAGTGTCGCGCTGATGTCGATTTTGCCACCGTCCGGCGTGAACTTGATCGCGTTGACGACGACGTTGCGGAATGCCTGCACCAAGCGCTGCATGTCCGCTTGGAGCGCGGGTAAGCCGCGCAGACCGCGCGCGGCAAGTGTTAGCTTGCGCTGCTTGATCGCGTCGGTCAGCGGCTCGATTGCCATGCGCATCACGCTTTCGAGCGAGGTCTGTGCAAAGTGCAAATCCATCGCATCGACGTCAAGCTGGCTGACGTCGAGCATCGCGGAGATCAGCTCCTCCATGCGTTCGGTCGCCTTGCGCAAATTGGCGACTAAGCCCGTCATGCGTTCCTGTTCGAGCGTTCCGGCTTCGTTGAGCGCGTCCATGATGTCGGTGTAGCCGCGCACCTGCGCTAATGGCGTGCGCAGCTCGTGGCTCGCAATCGTGACGAAGTCCGTCTTGACTGCATCCAGCTTCTCCATCTGGTCTTTCGCGCCCTCTAAGCTGCTGTTGAGCGACTGCATCCCCTGATTGAGCGTACGCAAATCCGCCACAAGACGCGCATTGCGCAGCACCGTCCCGGTCTGGCTTGCCATCGTCGCCAGCAGTTCAAAATCGCGCGGGGTGAACGGCGCGTCGTTGAGTTTCGTGCCGCAGGCGAGAATGCCGATCAGCGAGTTTTCGATCAAGATCGGGGCGTAAGCGCTCAAGCCGGTCTCGCGGAAGAACGCGACTGATGGGAGCGACTTGAAACGCGGATCGAATTCGAGGTCGAACTGCGAGAGCGAAGCCACCTCGACGGCGAAGTGATGGTAGATGGCGGCATCTTTTGCCAGCGTCCCGCGCAGCGGACGGTCGGACGGCAGCAGGGTGAGTTCAGCCGCAGTCTCGCCCGTATCATTGACGAGGATCAGGGCAGAGCGCCGCACGCGGAGCAGTCCGTTGAGTGCGCGCGTCGCCGCGTCCGCCAGCGAATTCAATTCGACCGCGTTAGTGATCTGCTGGGTGTAGCGCCGGGTGATCTCCGCGCCGTTGGTCAGCGAGGCGCGCAGGACGAGGCGAATCAGGTCGTCGGCAAGCTGGCGGATCGGCAGGTAGAGCAGGGCAGCCATGAAGGCGACCAGAACTAGCGTGGCGACCGTGCGCGGTGGTTCGAGCGCTTCGGTGATCAGCAGGGCGCTGAAGATGATCGACGCGGTGATGAACAGCAAGATCAGGATGCGCGCCGCTGTGCCGAATTCACGGCGAATATCGACTACGCGGAACGAATTCTGCGCGTAGACTGCGCCGGCGCTGCCGAACAGCAGGACGTATGCACCCGGAAGCGCCAGCGCGCTCATCCCAGTGCCTAAGAACACCACGCTGATCAGATAGACGGCGGAATTGACGATCCAGAATAGGGCGCGGTTAGCGATTTCGGGCAGCCGGGCGATATAGAAGGCGTAGAAGGCTAAGCCCAACAGAAATAGGCTGGTGACGAATAGACCGCCCGCCATGACGATTGCCGGAGCGGACGGATTGACCGTCAGCGCGGCGACCAGCCAGCTTTCTGTCAGGTTGAAGCTGCCGGTCACGATGAGCAGGGCTAACCATAACCCGCCGATCCCTAACCAGATGCGCGGCACGCGGTCGGTCATGTCGCGAATGACCAGCGCGCCGTAGGCGATCACCGCTGCCGCCTGCGCCAGCGGCGCGACCGCTTGCAGATTGTTCAGCAGCGCAAACGTGACGAACAGCGAGAGCAGCACGGGCAGCAGCAGCCAACCGACCGCGATCCGCACTTGTTTACGCCGGATGAGGGCATAAGCCGCAAGAACCACGTGGGCGATCAGACTGATCAGGATCAGCGTGGAGGTGACCGAATTCATGCGTACGTCCTTCGCGGGTCACTTGAGGATGTAATACGTGCCTTTTTTCGAACCGACCTTCAGCAGGATGCCCCGTTCGACCATATCCGCTAAATCGAGCCGGAGCGTCTCGGCAGAGACCCCCTGACACAGCGACCGGTATTCGCGGTTGGTGATCGATCCGTGATCACGGATGTACTGCAAGGCGCGCGCCTGCCGATGATTCGTATTGCGCACCCATTCCGGGACGGCTTGGCGTTCGCGCGAGTTGAACAACGTCACCGCGAAGCTGTACGGACGTGCGTCGAAGTTGGGCGGGAGATGCCCCGCCTGTTCCATGACTTCCATCATGCGGTCGATGCCCAAGCCGAGTTCTTCGATGTAACCCCACTGGAACAAACCGTTCACGATGCGCGGGTTACGGCTGAAGTGCTCATCGACGATGTTTTCGACGGTGATGAACCCCGGCAGCCCACCGGGAGAGATGACTTCCAGCCGATCCGAATACATGCGGATTTCGATACGCCGCCCCTTCAGCCGGTAGTCACGGTGGCAGATGGCGTTGACAATCGCTTCGCGGACGGCAAACTGCGGGTACTCGGTCGTTTCCTCGCGCTCCAACCCCTTAACAACGGCGCTGACCGCCATCTCGCTCCAGATCAGATTCCATGACGACTCGATCAGGCGGGGGAGGGGCCCGGTCAGCTCTTCGCGGCGCGTATACCCGGCGAGCCCATTGTCGCCGCGCGGGGTCTTGCCGACAAACTTGGCGAAGACGACACCGCTCTGGGGCAGCCAGTGC
>JACSRG010000919.1 GCA_014879865.1 Anaerolinea sp. | reverse complement strand
AGCCCAAATCCGCCAGCGCCGACTGCTCATCCCAGAAGCCCGCGCTGTGCGGGAATTTGGCGATCACGTCGGCGTTGTCACGGGTCAGCGCAACAGTGCGATCCGGCAGATGCACCACCCACGCCGGATCATGTGCCCTGACCTTCCACTGCACGCCGAGCTTGTCCGCGATCAGCGCGTGCGGTCCGTTCGGCTGGAATCCACCGGCGACGGTTGCTCCGGCGTCAAAACGGTAGCCCTTGTGGAAGAACGTCCCCGCCGATCCACCGGCATAGGTTTGCGCTTCCAGCACGGTCACATCCATGCCCGCGTGTGCCAGCAGCGCCGCCGCCGTCAGCCCGCCGACGCCCGCGCCAATGATGACAATTCTAGACATTGCCGCTGCTCCCGGAGGATGTACTACTCCCCTCTCCCCGCTTGCGTGGGAGAGGGGTCGGGGGTGAGGGGTTCATCTTCGGCGCGCCGAGCCGCGTGCGCAAATGCCGGTAGATGAATAGGAAGCGCAGCGGCAGCCCGCTGAAAAACAGGCGCGAGAAGATCGCCCAGAAGCCGCTCGACTTGTGCGTGATCTCAATGTGGTCGATCAATTCCGTCCCGCCGGGAGCGGGGCGCATGGTGTGTTCATGTGCCCACGACTCGACCGGGGATTTGAGCGCCCGGTCGATGAACGAGAGCGGCGTGCTGCCCGCTTCATGCCGTACATGCCAGCGCGCAGGGATGAAGGCAAACCACAGCGTGAATTCGACTTCGCCGCTCGTCAGCGAAGTCAGCGCGTTACGCTGCACCTGCACGAAGATCGGCGGCGGGGTAAGGAGCTTGAAGGCGTTCGGTTGATCGTGAAACGCCCATACCTGTTCCGGTGTGGCGGGAATAATGGATCGATGTTCAAACGTGGTCATGCAAGTGCCTGAATCTGTAGCCAATCGCGCTGATATTACTTAGCCCACCTTATTGTTGGGTCACATAAGAGTGAGAGATTGATAATAAGCGCGCTAGAATGGTGGGCTGATTGTAGTTCCCATGCTAGGAGACAACATGAAATTCGGAACGTTCGTGCCACAGGGGTGGCGCATGGATCTCGTCGAACTGCGCGATCCGGTTGAGCAGTACGAGGCAATGACCCGCGTCGGCGTAGTTGCCGAAGAAGTCGGCTTCGACTCGATCTGGCTGTATGACCACTTCCACACCGTCCCGACGCCGGAACAGGAAACCTGCTTCGAGGCGTGGACGAGTACGGCGGCGCTGGCACGTGATACCAAGCGCGTCAAGATCGGGCAAATGGTCACGTGCAACGGCTACCGCAACCCGGCGCTGCTGGCGAAAATGGCATCCACTGTGGACGTGCTGAGTCACGGACGCTTACTCTGTGGCTTGGGCGCGGGCTGGTACGAACACGAGTGGCGCGCGTATGGTTATGGCTTCCCCGACACGCCCGACCGGATGCGCGCCTTCCGCGAGGCGGTGGAAATCGTCGTCAAGCTGTGGACGGAAGCAGAAGCGACCTTCGAGGGGCGCTACCACACGGTCAAGGGCGCGATGAACGTGCCGAAGGGCGTGCAGACCCCGCACATCCCGTTGTGGTTGGGCGGCGGCGGTGAGCAGATCACGCTCAAGCTGGTGGCGAAGTGGGGCAGCGGCAGCAACTTCGGCGGCGGCAAAGTTGATCAGGTGCGGCAGAAGATGGCGGTGCTGCGCCAGCACTGTGCCGAACAGGGACGCGACATCGACGAGATCACACGCAGCACGAGCATGAACATTTTCCTGCTCGACCCCGGCGACGACCCGGTGAGCGCAACGGCGGCAGTGCGCGGGAAGCGCAGCTACGACGAATTCGTCAGCGACTGCTTCGTCGGCACGACCGATCAGCTTGTCGAGCATATTCAGAGGCTTGAAGCAGAGGGAATCAACTACCTGATCACTTACTTCTTCCGCGTCGCCTATGACCAGACAATGCTGCGGCGCTTCGCGGCGGAAGTCCTGCCCAGATTTGAGTAGCGCATAAGTAGGGTGCGCGTTGATCACGCGCATCCTCACCGTAAAGCCCTGAATAAAGCCTCATGCTATGCTGTCCATAATTCGAGCAAAGGGGGCATCCATGCACGCACTTCACAAACCGATTGCCGTGTTATCGCTTCTCCTCGTCGTTGGCAGCCTCATCATCTGTACAAACCGCCTATGGGCGCAAACAGGCGCTTTGCCAGACGGTTGGTGCCATGAACCAAGCACTGTCGATTTAGGCGATACCTACTA
>JACSRG010000158.1 GCA_014879865.1 Anaerolinea sp. | reverse complement strand
CCGGAAAGACGACGAGCGAACGGGCGTGATCGAGCCGCGCAAGCGCGCCGGATTCGTCGTCCTCGGCGAGCAGCAGCATTAGCTCGATGATCGAGTCACGCAGCGTGAGCGCCTGCGGATCAGCGGGTGTGCCCCAGACGCGCCGCGCCTCAACCGCTTGACCCTGCGCCAGCAGTTCGACCGCCTGCGCGCCCGGTGAGAGCACCGGCGCAAGATCGCAGCGCAATGCCGAAGCACACCACGCCGGATCATCCTGCACCGCCAAATCGTGGTCGAGGGCGGCTTGGTAGGCGGCGCGTGCGGTTTCATCCGCGTGAGCCGCCTCGGCGGTCAGCCCGATGTTGTAATCGAACGTCAGGGTGTAGAATGAGCGCCGCTCTGCCTGCACCGCCGCTGCGAGTGCCTGCTCTGCATCCCCGCTTTGCAGCCGCAGCGCGCTGAGATTCGCCCAACCCATCGTGTAATCCGGTTCCAGCGCGACGAACTGCTGAAAAGCAGACGCGCCGCGCGCAGCCGCATCGACGTCGCCCGACGCTGCCGCCAAGCCCCACAGCATCCCCTGTTCGTACCAGTAGACCGGGTTGCGCGGATCACGGTCGATCACGGTTTGAAGGCGGCGCGCCGCCCCGGCGTAGTCTTCGCCGGCGGTGCTGAGAATCGTCATGTACTGGCTGTAATTGGCTGACTCCCAGAAGCCGGACGCGATCAGCAGGGCGAACCCTCCGGCAAAGATCAGGCGCGGCGCGCGCGCTGTCGTCACCGGGATCGGCGGCGTGTCGGGTGTGACCGCCACCGCCAAGAGGATCAACACGACGAGCGCGATTGCGGGAACCAGCGTCGGAACGTCGAACTGGTGGTGGGCAGCGCCGCCCACGAGCGCGGCGAAACAACTCCAGACCAGCGTCGCGTTCACGAGCGGACGCTGCCGCCAGATGGCGCGCACGATCAGAACCGTGATCGCGATCAACGCGGCGATTCCGACGATGCCCAGTTCGCTGCCGACGTTGAGGATGATGTTATGGGCGTGGGCGTGCGGTTCATTGGGGGGCTGCGCGGCGTGACGGGCAAGGGTCGCGCCGAACGTGAACAACCCGTGACCGAAGATCGGCTGTTCGGCTGTCCCCTGAAGCCCCGCTTCATATAAATAGGTGCGCAGATCAAGCTGGCGTCCGGGGATCGAGAACGACCACACGACGACGATTAGCGCGGCGGCGACCACACCCACGAGCGCGCCACCTGCCAGCAGTTTGAGCAACCGGCGGGTTGGCGGGGGGCGGCGCAGCCAGCGTTCAAGCAGATCGGCGCGATGGGAGATCAGCCACCCGACCGCTAAGGCAGCCATGCCACAGGCTGCGCCGACCCATGCCCCGCGTGAAAAGGTCAGGATCAGCAGCAGGAGAGCGCTGGCGGCGTAGAGCGCATAGAGCAGGCGCGGTATGCCCGCGCGCGCGTTCAACGCCTGCCCGGTCAGGAGCGGGAGCAGCAGCACCAGAAACGCCGCCAGTGTGTTCGCATTGCCGAAGGTGCTGACGGGGCGCGGCAGGGGCGCGCCGGAACGAAGCGCGTTCCAGAGCTGTAGGTACGCGATCAGCACGACCACCAAACCGCTCAACAGGAGCGCGCGAATGACGATTTCGCGCCGGATGAAGCGACTGCGCAGGGCATTGGTGAGGGCGTACCAGACGCACAGGTAAATGCCGAGGTACCAGACGCCGAGCGCGATGCGCCGCCACGCTTCCAGATTGGTCAGCAGCGAGAGGGCAACAGCGGCGATCCCGGCGAAGATGCCGAGATCGAGCGCGCTTCCGTACGGCGCGCCCCACCGCCATTGGAGCAAAATCCAAGCAGCGCCGATGACGCCAGCGAAGAGAAGGGTCTGGGTACGAAACTGCGCGCTGAGAATGCCGTTGTAGGTCGCGCCAAGCAGCAGCAGGTAGATCAAAAGCAGCATCAACGCAGTGAGACTCAGTAGGTCACGACGCTTTTGAAGGGTCATCCAGTCACCAGTTCAGGCTCGTCAGGGCGTCCACGACATCCTCTACGCGGTAGTGAATCGTTATCGATCTCGGTGTTCCCCCTATGGTATACTCACATTACGCTTCGGCATAGGGGTGACAAGATTACGAACGGGGACGCAAACTCCAACCTCAAGGTGCTGGAACCCTCGCGGGGATGGGTAGCACTCAAGTTAGGGCGGCTGTGGGATTACCGCGAACTGCTCTACTTTCTGGTCTGGCGTGACATCAAAGTTCGCTATAAACAAACGGCAATCGGCGTGTTGTGGGCGGTCATTCAGCCGTTGATGACGATGATCGTGTTCACGTTGTTTTTCGGCGGGTTAGGGAAAATGCCGTCGGACGATATTGCGTATCCGGTGTTCACCTATGCCGCACTCGTTCCGTGGACGTTCTTCGCCAACGGACTCAGCATGGCGTCCAACAGTCTGGTCGGCAACGCGAACCTGCTCACGAAAGTCTACTTTCCGCGCCTTGTGATTCCGCTGTCGTCGATCCTCGCCGGGGTGGTCGATTTTCTGCTGGCGTTCGCCGTTTTGCTGCTGCTCATGCTCATCTACCGGATTACGCCGACGATCAATGTGATCTGGCTGCCATTTTTGCTGCTGCTGGCGCTGATCACGTCGCTCGGCGTCGGGTTGTGGCTGTCGGCGTTGAACGTGCAGTTTCGCGATGTGCGCTACATCATCCCCTTTCTGACTCAATTCTGGCTGTTCATCACCCCTATCGCCTACCCGACGAGCTTGATCGAAAATGACGTGCTGCGGACGCTCTACAGCCTGAACCCGATGGTCGGCGTGGTCGAGGGTTTTCGCTGGGGCTTGCTCGGCGTCGATACACAGCCGGGTCCGATGATCCTTGTGTCGGCGCTGGCGGCGCTCCTGCTGCTGATCAGCGGGCTGTATTATTTCCGGCGTATGGAAAGGGTGTTTGCCGATGTCGTGTAAGGTGATGCGATGAACAAACCGGCAATTCGCGTCATGAAGCTCGGTAAAGAGTATCGCATTGGCGCGCGCCAAGCCGCTTACAAGACCATGCGCGACACGCTGACGGAGATGGTCACGCTGCCCGCGCGGCGGGTCGCCCGGTTGGTGCGGGGCGCAAGCGCGGCGGATGAGCAGCGCGAAGATCGGCTGTGGGCGCTCAAAGATGTGTCGTTCGACGTGCAGCCCGGCGAAGTCGTAGGCATCATCGGACGCAACGGCGCGGGCAAAAGCACCCTGCTGAAAATCCTGTCCGAGATCACCGAGCCGAGCGCGGGGCGCGTCGAAATCTACGGGCGTGTCGGCGCGCTGCTGGAAGTCGGCACGGGGTTTCATCAAGAACTGACCGGACGCGAAAACATCTACCTGAATGGCGCGATTCTGGGGATGCTGCGCTCCGAGATCGCGCGTAAATTTGACGAGATCGTCGATTTTGCGGAGATCGAGCGGTTCGTCGATACGCCGGTCAAGCACTATTCGAGCGGGATGCATTTGCGCCTCGGTTTCGCCGTCGCCGCGCATCTTGAGCCGGAAATCTTGATCGTCGATGAAGTGCTCGCCGTCGGCGATGCGGCGTTCCAGAAGAAATGTATGGGCAAGATGGGCGATGTCGCCCGCGCTGGACGCACCATTTTGCTGGTGAGCCATAACATGGGCGCGATTCAGGGCTTGTGCGAGCGGAGTATCTGGCTGGAACGCGGGAGTCTGGTCGATATGGGGCGCACGAGCGAGATCGTGACGCAGTATCTACGCCATCTGAGTCAGGGGCAAACGGTGTTCGGAGCCAACAGCCCGATCACCGTCGAAACGGTCAGGATGCGCAAGGCGGACGGGGAAGCGACCAACAGCTACCAGATGACCGAAGACATCGAGTTGGAAATCGGCTACCACGCCAAAGCGCGGTATGAAAAACCCGTGTTGATCGCCGTCCTTCACTCGATCAAAACCGGGGGCGTGATCGCCGCAAATTCACTGCTCGACGGGCGAATGCCCGCCGCGCTTGAGGGGCGCGGTACGCTGCGCCTGCGGTTTCTCAAACCGACTCTGCTGCCACAGTCGTACTTCATCACGCTCGACATTCGCAGCGCCGACAACCGCGACACCCTGTTTCCTAATCAGGAGATCGCCAGCTTCGAGGTCATCGGCAAAATGGCGGACTACGGATTCATCAACGAGCGCGCCGATTATTTTGCTCAGGACAGCTACCCGCTCGTCGCCCCGTACGAATGGATCTATGACGATCACACGGTGGAGCGCGTCGAGCTGGCACTGACTACCCAAGCACACGATGAACGCTGACACCAGTGCCGTACCGAATAACAACTGTCGCCATGATGAGCTTTGCACAAAGGTAAGCCAGTATGCAGCTTGAGGGAAAAAGTATCCTCGTGACCGGGGGAACCGGTTCGTTTGGTAAACAGTTTGTGCGGACAGTCCTTGAACGACATCAGCCGCGCAAGGTGATCATTTTCAGCCGCGACGAGCTCAAGCAGCACGAAATGCTGACCGGGGGGTTTGACGATATCCGTTTGCGCTATTTCATCGGGGATGTGCGCGATGTCGAGCGTTTGCGCCGGGCGATGGATGGCGTCGATGTAGTCGTGCATGCGGCGGCATTGAAGCAAGTACCCGCCTGCGAATACAACCCGATGGAAGCCATCATGACGAACATCATGGGCGGCAAAAATGTCATCGACGCGGCGCTGGATGCCAAAGTCGGGCGCGTGATCGCGCTGAGTACCGATAAGGCGGTCAACCCGGTCAACCTGTACGGCGCGACCAAACTCGCCGCCGAAAAGCTGTTCGTGCAGAGCAACGCCTATGCGGGCGCAAACGGGACGCGCTTTAGCTGTGTGCGCTATGGCAACGTGATCGGCAGCCGGGGCAGCGTGATTCCGCTGTTCCTCAAGCAGCGCGAAGAGGGGTACGTCACGGTAACGGATCGGCGCATGACGCGCTTCTGGATCACGCTGGAACAGGGCGTCGATTTTGTCATTCGGTGCATCGAAACGATGCGCGGCGGCGAGGTCTTCATCCCTAAAATCCCCAGTATGCAGATGATGGACTTGGTCGAAGTGATCGCTCCCGGCGTGGAAGTGCGCGACATCGGCATTCGCCCCGGCGAGAAACTGCACGAGGCGCTGATCTCCGAAGACGAGGCGCGGCAGGCGGTCGAACTGGAAACGATGTACGTGGTTCAGCCCGCGCACGCATGGTGGACGACAGATGTGATTGCCGAAGGCAAACCGCTGCCGGCGGATTTCCGCTATACCAGCGATAGCAACACCGATTGGCTGACGCCGGATCGCCTGCGCGATTTCATTCACGGGCTGGGGGTGACGCTGTGAGCCGCGATGTACTGGCAATCAACGGCGGCGACCCCGTCCGCCCGACGCTGCTGCCGTACGGACGCCAGCACATCGACGAGGATGACATTGCCGCCGTCGTCGAAACGCTGCGTTCCGACTGGCTGACGACGGGACCGAAAGTCGATGAATTCGAGCGCGCCTTCGCCGCGTTCACCGGATCGGCACATGCGGTCGCGGTAAGCAGCGGCACGGCGGCGCTCCATGCGGCGGTCTACGCGCTGAACATTCAACCGGGCGACGAGGTGATCGTCACGCCGATGACGTTCGCCGCCAGCGCCAACGCCATTCTGTATCAAGGCGGCACGCCCGTGTTCGCGGATGTGCAGCCCGACACGCTGCTGATTGACCCCGAACAGGTCGCCGCGAAGATCACGCCCAAGACTAAAGCCGTGATCGCCGTCGATTATGCGGGGCAGCCGTGTGATTACGATGCGCTGCGCGCCAGCACCGAGCCGCGCGGAATCAAGATCATCGACGACGCGTGCCACGCCATCGGCGGCGCGTATCGCGGGCGCACGGTCGGCACACTGGCAGACTTGAATACGTTCAGCCTGCACCCGGTCAAGCACATGACGACCGGCGAAGGCGGCGTGATCACGACGAACGACGCCGAGTACGCACAGCGGATGCGCATCTTCCGCAATCACGGCATCACCACCGATCACCGCCAGCGGGCGCAAACGGGCGGCTTCTTTTATGAAATGGTCGATCTCGGCTTCAACTACCGCATCAACGATTTTCAATGCGCGCTCGGCATCACGCAGTTGAAGAAAGTCCCGGCGTCGGTGGCGCGGCGGCAGGAGATCGCGCGGCGCTACGACGAACGATTTGCCGAAATGCCCTACGTCCAACCACTGCATGTGCGCGCCGATGTCGCCCACGCCTATCACCTGTACATGGTGCAGTTCGAGACCGAACGCATGAGCCGCGCGGAGATTTTCAAGGCGCTGCGGGCGGAAAATATCGGCGTGAACGTGCATTACATCCCCGTGCATTTGCACCCGTATTATCAAAAGCGCTTGGGGACGGGACGCGGAATGCTGCCCATCGTAGAAGCCGCCTACGACCGCCTGATCACGCTGCCGATCTTCCCCGACATGAGCGACGCCGACATCGATGATGTCGTGCGCGCCGTGCGAAAGCTAGAGATTTGATGTTAACCACCGAACTACGCGCGCTGGTTGTTGGCGCAGGATCAATCGGACGACGGCACGCCCGGAATCTGATGCAGCTTGGGATCACGCAGGTAGCGCTGTGCGACCCAGATGCCAGCCGCGTGGAGCAGGCTGCCGCAGAAATTGCGGTCAGAACGACCTACGCTGATTATGCCGACGCTTTACAGACATTCCAGCCGGAAATCGTGTTTGTTTGCACACCGCCTGTGCTGCATGTCGAGCAGAGCTTGCGTGCCGTCGAAGCGGGGGCGCACGTATTCGTCGAAAAGCCGCTTTCGAATCAGTTGGACGGGATTGACGATCTGATCGCCGCCGCCGAACGCGCTAAGCGCGTCGTGCAGGTTGGCTACAACCTGCGTTTTCATGCGGCTGTCAGCAAGATCAAGTCGCTGTTGGAGCAGGGGAGCATCGGGCGGGTGTTGTGGATGTATGCCGAAGTTGGACAATATCTCCCGGATTGGCGTCCATGGCAGGATTATCGCCAAAGCTATACCGCGCGCCGCGAGTTGGGCGGCGGGATCATCCTTGATGCTTCGCACGAGATCGACTATGTACTGTGGATGCTGGGCACGCCGACTGAAATCGTTTGTATCGCCGATCATGTGAGCGATCTTGAGGTCAACGTCGAGGACTGTGCCGACCTGACGCTGCGTTTTCCCGACCGCGTGCAGGCGGTGATCCACGTCGATTTCATCCAGCGCGCTTATGCTCGTAAATGCAAACTGGTTGGCAGCGTGGGTACAATTGAATGGGATTACACGCAGAACGAAGTGCATCTGCTGCAAGTGGAGAACAATGCGCGACAGGTCTTTAAGTTTGAGGCGAATCCCAATCAGATGTACCTAAGCGAGATAGAGGCGTTCTTGCAGGCAGTTCGCACTGGTTCCACTTCAAACGCCAGTCTACGCGAAGCCAAAGCTGTGATTCGTGTCGCGCTGGCTGCGCTGGAGTCGACTGCCGCCGCGCGCGTTGTTTATCTAGCTGAAGATAAGTGAGCAAATCATGAAGCAATCACAGGAACAAGTCATCTTCGAATACGAGGGAGATAACTGGTTTGAACGCAACAAAACGGCGCTGAACGACGATCACCTTCGGCGTGATCAGCCGCTGCTCTTGCTCGACCTGTATCATCTGCAACCGCAAAAAGTGCTGGAAGTCGGCTGCTCCAACGGCTACCGGCTTGCCGAAATCGCTGAGCGCTATCACTGCCGCGTGGTGGGTGTTGAACCGTCGTCGGCGGCAATTGCCGACGGGCGCGAACGCTTCCCGAACGTCGAATTCGTGCAGGGCGTGGCGAATGCCATCCCGCTGCACGAGACATTCGACCTGATCATCGTGAATTTCGTGTTCTCCCTTGTCGATCGGGCACGTATCTTGCAAACCGTCGGCGAAATCGACCGCTTGTTAGCCGATGGCGGACTGCTGATTATGGGGGATTTCTTTCCAGCGACCCCGCAGAAGGTCGATTATCATCACCTGCCGCAAGGGGAGTTCTTCACGTTTAAGCAGGATTACGGCGCGGTGTTTCTGGCATCTGGGATTTACCATCCGATTAGTCTGCTCACCGGATCGCATGGAAGCCTCACACTGTCCGTAGAGCCGCAGGAACAAGAACGAATTGGCACATGGCTGCTGCGTAAATCATTGAACGACTTGTACACCCGCCGCCAGTTCGTTACAGGTTCGTAGAGGTAAACACTGTGAAGATCGTCGCTGTTATTCAAGCGCGCATGTCGTCCAGTCGCCTGCCGGGGAAAGTGCTGGCAGATATTCGCGGCAAGCCGATGATTCTGCGGGTTGTCGAACGCGCGCGCGGCGCGCGCACGCTGGATGAAGTCGTGCTGGCGACCACTGTCGATCCCGCCGATGATCCGCTGGCGGCACTGGGCGAGCAGATCGGCATACCCGTCTTTCGCGGTGATCAAGCCGATGTGCTTGACCGTTACTATCAGGCGGCACGGCACTTCAACGCGGATGTCGTCGTGCGCTTGACGGGCGACTGCCCGCTGCTCGATCCACAGGTGATCGACCGGGTAGTGACGGCGTTCAGCGCCGAACCGCGTGATTATGTCTCCAATACGCTGATCGTGAGTTATCCCGACGGGCTGGACACCGAAGTGTTCTCGTTCGCGGCACTCGAACGGGCTTGGCGCGAGGCGGGCTTGGCATCGGAACGCGAACATGTGACGCCGTATATCCACAAAAACCCGGCGCTGTTTCGGTTAGGGAACGTACTGAATGAACGCGATCTATCACACATGCGCTGGACGGTGGACGAGCCAAGCGATCTCGAATTCGTGCGCGCGATCTATGCGCGGCTGAACGCCCAGTTTACGATGGATGACGTGCTGCGCTTGATCGAACTTCAGCCTGACTTGACGCAAGTCAACGCGGGCTTTGAACGCAACGAGGGTTACGCGAAATCGCTGCGGGAGGACAAATTGGTAAAAGAAGCATCCATCAATCATTCGCCCAAAGGCACTTCACTCTACACGCGAGCGAAAAAACGCATTCCCGGCGGAACACAGCTTCTTTCTAAGCGACCAGAGATGTTCTTGCCCGACAATTGGCCCTCGTATTACAAACGCGCGCGGGGCGTTGAGGTTTGGGACATCGACGATAATCACTACATCGACATGAGCCATTTTAGCGTCGGCGCTTGCGTGCTTGGGTACGCTGATCCCGACGTGAATGCCGCCGTCCATGCCGTCGTGGACGCCGGATCGATGTCGGTGCTGAACTGCCCGGAAGACGTCGAACTGGCGGATCTGCTGTGCGAACTGCATCCATGGGCAGATATGGTACGCTACACGCGCGCGGGTGGCGAAAGCATGACGGTTGCCGTGCGCATCGCGCGGGCAGTCACCGGGCGTGACAAAATCGCTTTCTGCGGGTATCACGGATGGCATGACTGGTATCTGGCGGCGAATCTAGGGTCTGACAAGGCGCTGGATGGGCATTTGCTGCCGGGATTGAGTCCGGCGGGCGTCCCGCGCGGGCTGGTTGGCACGAGTTTGCCCTTCCGTTACAACCATCTGGAAGAACTTCAAGCGATTGTCGATGACAATCCCGGCGAAATCGCCGCGATTGTGATGGAGCCGATTCGCGGTGACGAACCCGAACCGGGCTTTTTAGAAGGTGTACGCGCCTTAGCAGACAAGATTGGTGCAGTCTACATTATCGACGAAATCACTGCCGGGTTCCGCTTGAACAACGGCGGTGCGCATCTGCTGTACGGAGTGCAACCGGATATTGCCGTGTTTGCGAAGGCGATCAGCAACGGTTACCCGATGGGCGCGGTGATCGGGCGCGGGGCGGTGATGCAAGCCGCGCAGCAGACCTTCATCAGCAGCACACAATGGACGGAACGCATCGGACCCGCAGCCGCATTGGCGACGCTGCGTAAGTACATCGCCAACGATGTGAGCGCCCATTTGATCCATGCCGGAAAGTTGGTGCAGGAAGGCTGGCAGAACGCAGCCGTCGAAGCCAAGTTGAATATCCATGTGGGTGGCATCATCCCGCTGAGTCACTTCTCGTTTGAGTACCCGAATGGTAACGCACTTAAAACGCTGTTCACGCAGATGATGCTGGATCGCGGGTATCTGGCGGCGACCGGGTTCTATGCGAGCTACGCTCACTCCGATGAACAAATCGCTCGCTATCTCGATACCGTGTATGAGGTGTTTGCGCTCATCGCGCAAGCGCTCGCAAATGAGTCTGTCGAACAGCAGCTTCGCGGACCTCTCGCGCATACTGGTTTCCGCCGTCTGGTTGATTAGGTTGTCTAGATGAACCTGATCATACGGGCAGATGCCTCTCAGCAAATCGGTTACGGGCATGTAATGCGCTGTCTGGCGCTGGCGCAGGCATGGCAGGATCGCGGCGGAGAGGTGCTGTTCCTCGCGCACGAACTGCCCCCGGCGCTGCGTCAGCGCTTGACTACGGAGAAGATGAGTTATCTCGTCGGCGGAAATCAGCCGGGCGACGAAGAGGACGCAGCGTTCGTGATCGAACAAACGCGCGCGCAGAGTGCCATCGTCGTCGTGGATGGCTACCCGTTCGGCGCGGACTATCAACAGCGGATCAAGGCGGCGGGCTTGCCGCTGCTGGTGCTCGACGACTACGCCCACGCCGATTTCTACGCCGCCGACTGGGTGTTGAACCAGAATTCCGGCGCGGAGGAGTGGCTGTATCCTCGGTACGCGGAAAGCACCCGCTTTCTGCTTGGCACACGGTACGCGCTGATCCGGCGCGAGTTCTGGCGTGGTCGGCGCGATCAGCCCGCCCCGGTGGGGCGTAAAATCCTCGTCACGCTCGGCGGGACGGACCCGCAGAACATCACCCGCATTGTGATCGACAAGCTGGAGCAGATCGACGCGCCTGATCTGGACGTGGTGATCGTCGTCAGCGCGGCGAACCCGCAGATCGGCGACTTGCAAGCGGCGGTCAGCCGTTCACGCCACGCCATGCGCCTCGAAACGAACGTGAGCGATATGACACCGCTCATGGCATGGGCAGACCTCGCCCTCTCCGCGGCGGGCGGTACGTTATGGGAACTGGCGCTGCTCGGCGTGCCGACCTGCGCCTTGATCACCGCCGAGAATCAGCGGGGCGGCGCTGAGGCGTTCGCGGCATCCGGCGCGCTTCGCTTGCTGGACATTGATTTCGACCCGGACGTGATCGGGCGGCTGCTGACGGACGAAGACACACGGACGCGGCTGGCAGCGCGCGCGCAAGCTGCCGTCGATGGGTACGGCGTCGAGCGGGTGATCATGCGCGTGCGCGGCGAAAAGCTGTGGCTGCGTCCGGCACAAGCGGACGACGCGCGCTTGATCTGGGAATGGGCGAACGAACCGGTCGTGCGGGCGGCGTCGTTCAATTCCGCGCCGATCCCGTGGGAGGATCATGTGCGCTGGTTCACGGGAAAACTAAGCGACCCGCACGCGCTGATTCTGATCGGCATGGATGCGGACGATCTACCTATCGGTCAGGTGCGCTTCGACGTCGAAGGGGCGGAAGCGATCATCTCGGTGATGGTGACGACGGCGCGCGCGGGCAAAGGCTTCGGCGCTGACCTGATCGAGCGCGGCGTGCAGCGCGTGCTGCGCGAACACCCAAGCGTCGAGCGGGTGCTGGCATACATCAAAACGGAAAACAGCGCATCGATCCGCGCGTTCGAGAAAGCGGGCTTTGCGTTCAAGCAGGACGCGACGGTGAAAGACAACCCGGCGCGCTTATACACGAGGAAAAGATGAAGATCAACGGGCGACAGATCGGCGCGGGTGCTCCCGTGTACATCATCGCAGAAATGTCTGCCAATCACGGACAAGATTTTGAGCAAGCGGTGCGCATCATCGAGGCGGCAGCAGCGGCGGGTGCGGATGCCGTCAAACTGCAAACCTACACGCCAGACACACTAACGATCAACAGCGACAACGATTACTTTCGCATCCAAGGGACGCTGTGGGACGGGCGCAAGCTGTATGACCTGTACGGCGACGCCTACACGCCGTGGGAATGGCAGCCGAAGCTCAAAGCGGCAGCGAACGCGCTCGGACTCGACCTGTTCTCTTCGCCGTTCGACCCGACCGCCGTCGCCTTTCTGGAAGCGATGAACGTCCCCGCTTACAAGATCGCCTCGTTCGAACTGGTGGACATCGGGCTGATTCAGGCGGTGGCGCGCACGGGCAAACCGACGATCCTCTCGACGGGGATGGCGACACTCGCGGAGATCGACGAGGCGGTGACGGTGTTCCGCGCGGCGGGCGGCGGCGAACTCGCCCTGCTCAAATGTAACAGCGCCTACCCTGCCCCGCCCGAAGAAATGAATCTACGCACGATCCCGCATCTGGCGGAAGCATTCGACGTGGTGGTCGGGTTGTCCGATCACACACTGGGGGTGGAAGTGCCGGTCGCAGCGGTGGCGCTCGGCGCGGCGATCATCGAGAAGCATTTCACGCTCACGCGCGCCGAAGCGGGACCCGACAGCGCGTTTTCGCTTGAACCGGGCGAATTCAAAGCGATGGTGGACGCCGTGCGCGTGGTCGAGAAGGCGCTCGGCAGTGTGGCGTATGGCTTCACGCCGAAGGAAGCGAACAGCCGCCGCTTGCGCCGATCCTTGTTCATCACGGCGGACGTGAAAGCGGGCGAAGCGTTCACGCCGGACAACGTGCGCTCGGTTCGTCCGGGCGATGGGCTGCACACGCGCCACCTTGACGAGGTGATCGGCAAGCGGGCGCGGCGCGACCTCGAACGCGGCACGCCGCTGACATGGGAGATGGTCGAATGATCCGTTCCCTGCTCAACCGGCTGCCCAAGCCCGTCTACCGGCGCGCGCAGGATGTTTACTTCGTCCTGCGGCGGCTGCGCTCACAC
>JACSRG010000129.1 GCA_014879865.1 Anaerolinea sp. | reverse complement strand
GCCACCAGCACACCGCTCCCGGTGTTCCCGCTGCGACCGGGCAGCATCGAAGGCAACCTCAACGATCAAACGCCGCGCCTGCGCTACAGCTTCAGCGCAAACGCCGGCGACAGCGTGTCAATCTTGATGCAGAACACATCCGGCGACCTCGATCCGCTGTTGATCCTCTACGATCCGAACGGGGAACAGCTTGAGCGCAACGACGATCTCGAAACGGGCAACCGCGACGCGCAGATCGCGCTGACGCTGGCACGCACGGGCACATATGTCATCGAGGCGACGCGCTTCGAGAACCTGCCGACGAGCGGCACTTTCCGCTTGACGCTCACGCAGGCGGGCGGCGAGGTCACGCCGACGCCGGAAAACCCGCTCAGTCGTCCGCCCAACGTGACGGTTGCCTACCGCCAGATCGATTATCAGGAGATCGTCGCCGGGACACTCAACGAATCGTCGTCGGTGCGCTATTACGTGATCGGCGCGACGCAAGGCGACCTGATGCGCGTCATCATCACGCGCGCCTCGGGTGATTTGCTGCCGTCGCTGCGCGTGCTGAATGAACAGGGCGAAGTGCTCAGCCGTGAAATCGAAGCGCAAGCAGGCGAGTCGATTGCGCTCGTCACGCTGCCGGAAACGGGCTGGTACGTGATCGAGGCGGGGCGGCGCGAAGGCGCGGGCGGCTTCAACCTGTACGCGGGACGAATCGCGGCAGCGGTGCTGGAAGTCGGGCAGGCGGTGACCAACACCTTCACGCCGACGACGGCGTCGCTCTCGTACATCGTCAACGCGCGCTTAGGCGACCTGCTCACCGTCACCATGTTCTCGTCCGATCCCGCCAGCGGTGTCGCGCCGGAAGTGCGCCTGCTCGATCTGGCGCTCAATCCGGTTGCGCAGGAGTCGGGCGAACGTTTCGCCACGCTGCGCACGACGATCCCGCGCAGCGGCGTGTACATCGTCGAAGCCAACAACCTCACCCCGGCGGCGAGCGGCGGTTTCAGTTTGCGTCTGGGCAGCGTCCCCGGTAGTGAACGCATCGACGCCGAAACCGCGCGCTACAACGAGCAGTACAGCGGCGAAATCAGCGCCGAGAACCCGCTGCATTTCTACCGCTTCGCCGGGAAGACAGGCGAACTGGTCACACTGACGCTCAACGCGACGGGTGGCGACCTCAACCCGTTCCTCATCCTGATGGACAGCGACCTCAACGAATTGAGCGCCAATGACGACAGCGGCACACGCCGCGACTCGCGCATTACGCAGTTCCGCTTGCCGAAAGATGGCGAATACCTGATCCTCGCGTCGCGTTCCGGCTTGACGGCGGGGACAACGGCGGGGTCGTATGATTTGATCCTGACGGCGGGCGAGATCGCGCTGACGGGCGGCGGCTTGACTGTGACGCTCAACTGGCAGGGTGACGCCGATCTCAACCTGTTTGTGACCGATCCGGCGGGACGCGTGATTTCGTGGAGCAGTCCCGCCGCGCCGAGCGGGGGCGTCTTGCAGGTGGACAGCAACGCCGCCTGCGAAACGCCGAGCGATCAACCGGTCGAGCACGTCTACTGGACGACGCCTCCGGTCGGGGATTACGTGGTCTGGGTGTGGAATCAGGACGGATGCGGATCGATTGCCCCGGTCGAGTTTACGCTGCGTGTGAGCATCAATGGAACGCCGATCCTCGACACGAACGAGCGTGTGCCGCCCGGTCTGCGCCACGCGTCGGTGATCCGCTTGGGCGGCGGCGATGGCTTCGTCGTCGAAACGGGCGATGTCGTGCTGCCATCCCCGCAAGAAGCCGCCAGCGAAGGCGGCGACGCGCTGATTCGCGTGGGCGATGCGCTCACGGGCATGCTCAACAATGACGTCTATGCGCGCTTCTACCAATTCGAGGGGATAGCGGGGCAAACGGTAGACATTCGCGTGGAGCGGCTGTCCGGTGATCTCGACGCGATGCTGATTCTGCGCGACGCGAACGACAACCCGCTGCCCGGTGGCGCGAACGACGACGCCGACGCAAGTACGCGGGATGCCCATCTGACCTACACACTCCCGGCAGACGGGACGTATATCATCGCCGTGACGCGCTTCGGCGTCCGCGAAGGCACGACGACCGGCGAATACCGGGTCACGCTGGCGGCAGGGGAATGAACTGCAACCCCACCCCCTCTGTTAGCGAGGCGGCGCTCACAGCGGACGCGGTGCAACCTTCGGTTGCCTTGCGCGTCCCATGCGTACCAAGTTAACGAAACCCCCTCCCG
>JACSRG010000495.1 GCA_014879865.1 Anaerolinea sp. | reverse complement strand
TGGACGCTGGCGCGGCGTTTCCCCCCCGACACGCAGCGCGAACACCCGGTCATCCTGTTCGGCGTGCATTACGCGGGCGACCTGCTGGACGGTAACTGGATCAGCCCGGTCGAGTCGCTGTTTGCCGTTTATCTGCGCCTGCGCTATCGTGCCCGCATCGTGTTCTACGTCAACAACCGGCACATCCTGTTCATCACGCTCTACCGCGCGTTCGGCTTCCGCGAATTCATCTTCGAGGAAGATCAGCCGCAAACGACGGAAATGCCCGCGCTTGATCCCCTGCTCGCCGATTTTTCGGTCAAGCGTTTGAAAGCGTTTCACCATCGCGGCGTGCCGCTCGGCAAGCTCGCGCTCGACAGCACCTTCAGGACGATCCAGAAAAGCAGGCTGACGACTCCCGCCGATTTCAGCGTACTGGCGGATCATCTGCGGGACGGCGCGCAGCGGATTCATGCCGCCGAGCAGGTGTTGGCGCAGGTATGCCCGGATGCTGTCATCACTAACCACACGGTCTATCTCGGCTACGGCGGCGTTTTGTTTCACAAGGCGCTTGCCAGCGGCATCCCCGTGCTTGGCTGGCAGGGACGCGATGCGCGCACCGTCATGTTTCGGCGGTTTCGCCCCGATTACGCCTATGAAGATGAATCGGCTTTCCGTCCGCAAGACTGGGAGGCAATGCGCAGCGATCCCGCGCGGGAAAGCTATATCGAGCAGGCAAAAAGCTTTCTCGAAGACCGGATGCAAGGGAATCACCCGACGCTGCCGAACGGTGAGAAGATCGGCTTGAAGTATCAAACGGAGATACCGGCGTGGCTCGACGGCAAAACGCCGCTGGTGGGTGTGTTCACCCATCTACCGTGGGACGCGGCAGGGTCATTCTTCACCGATGTCTTCCCGACGCTCGCCGACTGGATCGAAGCGACGGCGCGGACGGCATTGGAGAATGACAGCGTGCATTGGGTGTTTCGCGTACACCCGGCAGAGGCAAATTACGGGTCACTCGAAGATACCTCGGCGCTGATTCACGCGATCATCCCGCCGGACACACCGCATGTGCACATCGTCGAAGCGTCCGCGCCGTTCTCGTCCTACGCGATGACGCCGCAGCTCATCGCCGGAATCACGGTGCGGGGGACGCTGGCAGTCGAACTGCCGACCCTCGGCATTCCGGTGATCTGCGGGGGCGGCGGGCATACGTCGTTTCTGCCGCACAATCTGTTCCCGAAAACGCCAGAGGAATACCGGCAAGTGCTGCTCAACGTCCAGCGGCTTAAGCGGCTGGATGATGCGCAAATCCGCGAGGCGCTGCTGTTCGCGTACACGTTTTTCATCCACAAGCCGATCCGCTTCGACTGCGTGAGCAATCTGGTCGATCTGAAGCAGTTGGCGCGGCTCACGCCGGAGGCGATCCTCGCGGATCGGGGCGTTCAGCGCGCCGGCGAGATGATCATGCGGGCGGCGACAACGCCGAGCAGCGACGTGCCGTTCGGTTGAGTACAGACGAAGAGATCGTTGCGCCGGTAAGTGCTTACCTCACCCCTAAATCCCCTCTCCACATGGAGAGGGGACTTGCTCACGGCGGGGGTTTCTCCCCCTCGCCACTTGGAGTGCGACCCCGTCACTTCACGGTGATATAGCGCCAGACCACAAAGATCGCGATCAGGTTTAGCCCGGCGGCGACAAGGCAGTTCGCCAGCAGCCCGGATGCGAACAGCGCGGGAGCGACCGGAGTCAGCAGCGCGCGACCGAGCGTGACGGCGGTCATCAACATCGTCATGTAGAGCGCGCGGGAACTCGGGCTGAGTTCGGTGGCGAGCGGAATGCTGGCGACAACGCTCAGTTCAAACGTCAGATAGAAGAAAAACAGCCCGACCAGCGCGAGGTTGAGATTCACCCCGGTCAGCGGCAGGAGGAGACACGCGAGAATGTTGCCGCTCACGCCGAGCAGCACGAGGCGGCGCTTGCCCAACCTGTCGGAAAGAAAGGTCACGATGCCCTCGCCGCTGAGTTCAGACAGCCCGATGACCGCCGCCGCGACCGCCAGCGCCGCGAGTTGAATGCCGAAAGAGGCTTCGATCCACGTGCCGAAGACGACGCTCACCAGTTGGTTGGCGGCGCTGATGCTGAAGCCGAGGCATAACCCGGCAAGCGCCATCGGGCTGCTGATGGCGGCGCGCAGGGCAGGCAGAAAGGCGATATGCTGCACGACGGGCGCATCCCGTTCGATGCGCAGCCAGATCAGCACGATGCTGACCCCGCTGAGCAGCGCCAGCGCCAGAAACGGAGCCTGCCAGTTGTACTGCGCGATCAGCCACGTCATCGCCGGGACGCCGATTAAAAACGCGCCCGACCACGCCAGTTCGGCAAAGCCCAAGTACAAACCACGCCGGTGGTACGGCACTTTGTCGCCGATATATGCCTGCATCGCCGGGTTAAGCGCCGTTCTGCCGAGCGCGCCGAGCAGCAGGGCAAGCGCCAGCCCGGTAAAATCGGGCAGCAGAAAGACGCTGACCATGCCTGCCACGTAGAGCAGCAGACCGAGCAGAATGGTAAACTTGCGTCCGCGCTGTTCGGACACCCTGCCGATGAAGGGCGCGACCAGACCGAGAAGCTGCATCAGTGCCAAGACGGTCACGATGGCGCTGACCTCGACGCCCACGCCGCGCGCGAACACGGGCAGCAGCGGATAGACCATACGCACACCGGTATCCATGATGGTGCGCGTCCCGGTCAGCAGGGCGACCACCGGCAGCATCGGCGAATCTTGCCGCTTGTTAAGCGAAGCTGTCATCTTGAGCACTCACTGGAAATGGGTAGACTTCCAGTATGCCACAGGGTTAGCCCGTTTGTCTAGCGCTCATTACGGTTCTTAACGGGTCGTGCCTCCGAAAACAAATCAGCACTTACGGCGTGAGCACGATCTTGAGCGAACTGCGATCCTCGGCGAGCGCAAACGCTTGCGCCGCTTCTGCCAGCGGGAACTGGTGGCTGACGACGGCGCGCAGGTCAAGCCGCCCCGCCTGCACAATCGCCGCCGCTTTCCAGCAGTCCGCCGTACTGCACGCCGTCGTCCCGGTCACGAGCAGTTCCTTATAATGAATGGCGTTGGTATCGAGGGTCGCCGTCGGGCGATCTTTCGGCAAACCGCCAAAGAAGTTGATGCGCCCGCCGATCCCGGCGACTTGAATCGCGTCCGCCTGCCCTTGATGCGACGGCGCGGCAACAAGGATCACATCGACGCCCTCGCCGCCGGTCTCCGCGTGGATCGCCTGCGCCAAGTCTTCATCCGCCAGATTGACAAGCCGATCCGCGCCCGCCGCCCATGCCTGTTCAAGCCGCGCGGGGAGCATCTCGCTGACGATCACGCGCCGCGCGCCTTGCAATCGGGCATAGAGGATGTGCATGATGCCGATGGGACCCGCGCCCATCACCAGCACCGTATCCTGCGGCTGGATGCCGCCGACCGCTTCTTGCCCGCGAATGACACAGGCGAATGGTTCGACCATCGCCGCGCCCGCCGCGTCCACCTGCTTGCTCAACGGGATCAGGTTGCCCTGCGCGATCGAGGGCGCGGGAACGCGCAGATATTCGGCGAATGCGCCGTCGTGGGTGATGCCGATAGCGCCGTAGTTGGCGCAGCGGTTGTTGTTCCCGGTGATGCACTGGCGGCAGTGACCACAGCCCCAGTTCGGCGCGACGATGCAGCGGTCACCGACGGCAACGCCGACCACATCTGCGCCGACCTCGACGACATCGCCCACGACTTCATGACCGGGAACGCGCACCGTTCCATCCGGGTATTTGCGGTGTCCGCCGTGCCAGATGCGCAAATCGGTGCCGCAAATGCCAGCGGTCACCATGCGCAAGATGATTTCCCCCGCGCCCGCCGTTGGCAGCGGGCGATCTTCCAAGCGCAGATCATGTGCGCCGTGATAGACGAGTGCGCGCATCGGGTCTCCTTTTAGCTGCCTGCCGTCGCATACAACACTTCCCTGAGCAGCACCGGGCGTTCCTCCAAGAAGGAGCGCGTCCCTGCCAGCACCCCGGCAACCGCCCAGCGCCCGTCGATCCCGGCGGCGCGCGTCGGATTGCCTGTGCGGATGCACTCGATGAAGTGTTCCATTTCGCGGATGTAGCCCCACGCGAAGCGCTGCGGCCATGTGCGGTAGATCGGCGTGATGTAGCCCTGATCGCGATTCGTGCCGACGATCACCGCCTGCCCGCGAATGTCGCCGATCTGCATGATGCCGCGCT
This sequence comes from Anaerolinea sp., assembly GCA_014879865.1. Taxonomy (GTDB): domain Bacteria; phylum Chloroflexota; class Anaerolineae; order Aggregatilineales; family Phototrophicaceae; genus Flexifilum. Next base: position 8,673 of record JACSRG010000495.1, on the reverse strand, counting down.
CGCCGATGATCTCGACGCGCGCATCGTAGCCGTATTCGCACGGGCACACGCCCGAAATGCTGCCCAACGCGCCATTTTCAAAGCGGATGCTGGTCAACTGGTTGTCGTAGAAATTCGGCGTGGTGATCTGGTGGCGTTCGCCTTTGAAGTTCGCAATCTCGACGTAGACGCGCTGCGGATTTGACCCTGCCAGCCAGCGCGTGCAGTCCCAATCGTGGCTGTTGACCTCCGCCAGCATCCCGTTGGACAGGCTGAGATCACGCGCCCACGCGGGCGGCAGCCCGGGACCGTGTGTCAGCGATTTGACGATCATCGGCTGCCCGATCTCGCCTGCCTGAATGCGTTCGTAGGCGGCGGCGAACTCCGGGTCGAAGCGGCGCATGAAGCCGATTTGCAGCACGACGCTGTTTTCCGCCGCCGCGTCGATGATGTCGTCGCATTCGGCGAGGTTCAATGCCATCGGCTTTTCGAGGAAGACGTGCTTTTGGGCGCGCGCTGCTGCGACCGCGAGATCGCGGTGGGTGAAGGTCGGCGTGGTGATGACTACCGCGTCGAACTGTCCCCATGTCAGCGCCGCTTCGAGGGTGGCAAAGCGCGCACTGTCGTCAATGCCGTACATTTCGCCGGTTTCGGCGCGCGTGGCTTCGACGGCATCGACCAGCGCGACCAGCACGCCGCCGGGGACATGCTGCGTCAGGGAATTGGCATGGACGCGCCCGGCTCTGCCCGCGCCAACCAGACAAACACGAATGGGCTGCTGCTTCAAGTGCATAAATCGCTCCAAGAAAGTCTAAAGGCTGCCTGCAAACTGCGAATTTGACTCCTCTTTCAGGATTCACCGGATACTGCGCTTAATGCTGGATGCGGCGGAACTCGCCCGCCAGCAGCGTTTGCCACGCCTCATGCTGATGGACGCATTCGGCGTAGCGGCGCGTGTTCGCCGGAATCGGCGGCACGGGATCGCCCTGTTCGGCGGTCGTCTGGAGCGCAGCCGCCGCCAGATCGGGAAAGAGCCCGACGGCATGTCCGGCGATCAGCGCGCAGCCCCATGTCGCGAACTCGCCCCGGCGCAGACGTTGGTACGGGACGTTCAACACATCCGCCTTGATCTGATTCCAGACAGCGCTTTTTGCGCCCCCACCGATCACACGCGCACTCGTGATCGGCGCGCCGGGAAGGTACGCGCGCAGGATGTTCAAGTACATCTGATATTCAAAGGCGACGCTTTCGAGGATGGCGCGGTAGAAGTGCGCACGGGTGTGTCCCCACGAAAAGCCCAACCACGCGCCGCGCATCGACGGCTCTGCCGGACAAATCCGCCCGCCGAGGTGCGGTGAAAAATACAGCCCATCCGCGCCGGGGGGAATCTGCGCCGCCGCCTGCGCCAGCGCATCGAACAACAGATCGGCGTCGCTGCCTTCCGGGAAGAACTGATCGCAGAACCAGCGCAGCGCCAAGCCGCCGCCCGCGATATAGGCAAGCGGATGCCACAAGCCGGGGATCACCGAGCGCATGGTGAGCAGCGCGCGATGGCGCGTATCCGCGAGGAATTCGGTCGTCGTCCCGGCGAAGACGGACGCCGTCCCGGCGGTGTCGAGCAGCATCCCCGCGCGAACGATGCCCGCGCCCAACGCGCCCGCCGCCGTATCGCCCGCGCCTGCCGCAATCGGCGTGCCGGGAGCCAACCCGAAGTCGCGCGCGGCTTGATCGCGCACTTCGCCGATGATCTCCCATGGGGCGACGATGCGCGGGAGCTTGTCTCCGTCCATGCCGAGCACGCGGATCAGGTCGTCCGACCATGTGCCGCGCTGCGCATCGGCAAAGCCGCTGAAATGCAGAAAGGTGTGATCGACGTAGGCTTGATCGCCGCGCAGTTGCGCCATGCGTCCGGCGACATAGGCGACGGGGGTGACGAATTTGGCGACGCGGGCAAACGCGGCGGGCTCTTCGCCCTGCCACCAGAGCATCTTCGGTCCGTGCGCGCAGGTGGGCGCGCAGCCGGTCAGCCGCGTGATGTGTTCGGCGTGGTCGCGTTCCAGCAGTTCGATGTAGGGCTGGCAGCGCATATCCAACCACGAGTCGAAGCGCGCCGCCGGTTGATAGTGCTCGTCTACCGAGCCGATGCCCGCCATTTGACTGTCAAAGGCGATGGCGGCAACCTGCTTGGGGTCAATGCCGCTGGTGTGCAGACACTCGCGCACGGTGCGCGCCGCCGTCGTGTAGAAATCGGCGTTTTCCTGCTCGACTACGCCGGGACGGGGATAGTAGAGCGGCACGTCGGCGCTGGCTTCGGCGACCAGTTCGCCATCGACGGTGTACAACGCGGCTTTGGTCGCGCTCGTGCCCAGATCAACACCGATTAAGTAACGTGCTGCCATTACTCCCTCTTGTCTTCAATGACTGGTCGGTAAATCATCCGTCGTGCTGGCGGACTCGCGGGCGGACGCACGTTCGCGCACCCGCACCAATTTGACTTCAAACCGGGAGCGGTCGCCGCGATGGACGGCATGGTAATACTCAATTGGCGTGCCGTCTTCCAAGTAGGCGATGCTGTCGATCAGAATGAGCGGCGCGCCCGCCTTCACCTTGAGCTGCTGTGCCTCGTATTCGTTGGCGAGGACGGCTTCGAGCCAGCGGCTGCCGCTGGTGATCATCAGCCCGCATTCCTTCTCTAAGAACGTGTAGAGCGACTGTCCCGTGAAATCGGCATCGGCGGCAGGCGCACAGCGGTCATAGGGTAGATAGGTCGTCACGAGCAGAATCGGCTCGTCGTCCACGAAGCGCAGACGCTCCATCTCGATCACCTGTGTTTCCGGCGGGATGCTCAAGCGCTTGGCGACCTTGCTGCTCGCCGGGATGACCTGCTGCTTGAGAACCTGCGTGACGGGCGTATGCCCGCGCTCGACCATGTCCTGATAGAACCCGGTGAGCTTTTGCACAAGGCTTTCGACGATTTTGGGTTCGGCGACGAATGTCCCCTTACCCTTGCGCCGCACAATCACGCCCTCATGTTCCATTTCCGACAACGCCTGCCGGATCACCGTGCGGCTGACGTTGAAGACCCGGCACAACTCCGGTTCGCCGGGGATTTGACTGCCCGGCAGCCACACCCGTTGGTCGATTGCCCCGTGCAGCGCTTCCTTGACCTGAATGTAGTACGGGATCGGACTGTCCATCTCGACCACAAACCGCAGCGTGTTTAAGGGTGCTTTTACCGTTCCCACGTTCGCCATCCTCACAAGCTCGTGCACAAAGAAGTGCATTATAGCCGTCTAACGTGGCTGCTTGCGAACCCCCTTGATCGTCTCGACCGCGCCGCGCGCCGCCGCTTCGATGGCGGCGAAGTCGCCCGCTTTCACCCAGTCGGCGCGGACAAGGTTGCTGCCCATGCCGACGCAGCACGCGCCCGCATCGAACCATGCGCGCAAGTTGGCTTCGTCGGCGCTGACGCCGCCCGACGGCATGATCTTCGTCCATGGGCGCGGCGCGGTGATCGCCTTGATGAAGTCGGGTCCCGCCAGATTGCCGGGGAACAGCTTGACGATCTCCGCGCCCCATTCTTCGGCGCGCGCCACTTCGTTGACCGTCGCGCAGCCGGGCAAATAGGCGACCTTGCGCCGGTTGCACACCCGCGCCACGTCTTCGACGAAGGTCGGACCGACGACGAAATTCGCGCCGTGCGCCAGATAGAGCGCCGCCGTCGCCGCGTCATCGACCGTGCCGACGCCGAGGATCACGTCGGGCAGGCTTTTCGCCAGCGCCGAGAAAACTTCGATGGCGAAATCGCCCCGGTTGGTGAACTCGATCACGTTCGCGCCGCTCCGTGCCAGCGCGCCAGCGATGTTCTGCGCGACGCCGACATCCGCGTGATAGAACAGCGGGATCACGCCCGTGTCGATCATCCGCTGGTAGACGGTCATGCGTTCAAAACGTGCCATCGTTCTCTCCCTGTCGTCAGCGGATCGATGCCGCTGCTTTGTCTAATTGGGCAAACAGAGCGGGGGTCAGGTCAAGGTGAAACACCTGCGCGATCACCTGCGTCCAACCATGCAAGAAATAGACCCACCCATCTTCGATTTGAAGCTGGCGGGTCTCCGCCTGCCGCCGCGCTTGATGCATGAAATCGAGTTCGCCGCGATAGTTCAATTCCCACGCGATCCCGTGTCGCGGAAACACGCCGTCGTCGGTGATCGGCGAACCGGGGCGATCCTTGCCCATGCCGGTCGCGTTGATCACCATCGAGCCATCGGGCAGGCGCGCCATCAGCGTGTCGTTGACGCGCGGGTCTTCGTTGAGGATATACTCGAATTCGATGTCTGTGTCTAACTTTGCCTGAATTGCGCGCAGAGCGTCAAGCCGCGCCTGTGTGCGGTTCACGGCGATGAAGCGGCGCGGACGATCTGCCTTGTCCTGCAAACCGGCGAGATACACGGCAATCGCAATCGCCGAGCCGCCCGCGCCCAAGCAGAGGACTTCCGCGCCGGTGTTGCCCCAGTAGCCTTTCGGAACGAAGGCTTCCCACGCCAGCCCGGACGTGATCGGGTCTTTGGCGTGTCCTTCCAAGCGACCGTCCAGCTTCGAGATCGACGAAATCTCGCCGCACAATTCGGCATACGGGTCGAGGTACTCGAAGAGATCGCGCGCCGCGTCGAGCAAATCGATCTTGTGGGTGGTCACGAGCGCGCCCATCGACAGCGGATCGCGTTTGATATGTTCGACAATTGCGCGGTAGATCGATTCGGGGGCATGCAGCGGCGCATCATAGCCGACGATCTGCGCGCCCAAACCGAGGATGTCCGACCAGAGCGGAAAGACCTTCATGATAGAGGATTTCGTCGTAGTCACACCGACGAAATACATGGTCGGGGTCGTTTTTGGCTGTAAGGCAAGGGTATTGGTATCCATGTCACACTCCTGAAGGCGGCGCGGTCTTAAAGACCAACTGCTGCGCGATATTCCGGGCAGTCAAGCGGCGGATGCTGTCGGCGGTAAGCCCGATTTGCTCCATGCGCTTGAGGATGCTGGCGTATGCCCCGGCGATCCCCTGCCCGCCGCCAAATGCCCACATCGACGGGAAGGCGAAATCCAGCCCGACGGCAACGCGGTGATCCAACCCGGCAGCGATCATCTGCTGGAGCAAGCGCCACACGTTGTTCGCGGGATCGTATTTCGGGCGGGCAAACGTGTCGTAGCCGAGCAGCGCTCCGGCGCGCGCGAGATCGGCATGGAGGGCGAAGTCATTACGCTTATCGACATGGCACAGATAAAGCTGTGATGCCGGGACGCCATAGCCCTCGAAGAACGGGATGAGAAGTTCGACTCCGCGCCCCTGTTCGGTGTGAAAGAGGATGGTCGCGCCCGTCGCGCGGGCGGCGTGGGCGGCGGCTTCCATCAAGACGCGGGTTTGCCCTTCGATCACGCCCTCATAGCCGACCTTGATCGCGCTGGCGCGCACCGGGACGGCGTGATCGCGGGTTTCGTGGGTGGCGTGCGTCAGTTCGGCGATGAAGTCGTCGGCGGTCTGCGACCAGTGCGGCGCAGCGGGCGGGTAGTATTTTCGTTGATGAAAGCCGGTGACGGCGGTGATCCACAGGTTGGCTGCCCGCGCGACAGCTTCGAGCTGGCGCGCATCGCGTCCCGCGCCGCCCGGCTGACAGTCCACGAGCAGCACGCCGCCGGACGACAAGGTACGCAGTTCTCCGGTGATCGCGTCGTAGTCGTTGAGTTCGATACGCGCGGACGGATCGACGCCCGCCTCCGGCTGAATCCAGACATGCTCGTGGGCATCCGCCAGCAGGACTTCGCCCGGATCGATCTCCCCCGTGACCGTGATGAGGCTCATGGGCGCGTGCCTTCTGCGTACTGCCGGAGCAGCGCCGCGTTGACCACGTAAGCGCACGGGTCGCCATTGAGCACAGCGACGAGGTTGTGCGCCGCCAGCAGCGCCACGCGGCGCACCGATTCGTCGGTCGTCATGCCGATGTGCGGCGTATAGAAGAAGTTCGGCAGTGCCAGCAGCGGGTGATCGGCGGGCGGCGGGTCGGCTTTGAGCGCATCGACCGCCGCGCCTGCCAGCGTGCCCGCCGTCAGCGCACGGTAGAGCGCGTCTTCATCGACGAGGCTGCCGCGCGCCGTGTTGATCAGGTACGCGCCTTCGCGCATGAGCGCGAGTCGTTCGGCGTTGATCAGGTCGTGCGTCTCCGGCGTCGCCGCCGCGTGGAGCGAGACGTAATGCGCGCGGCGCAGCAGATCAGGCAGATCGACGCGCTCCACGCCGGGAATGACGGCGCTGGTGTACGGATCGTAGGTCAGCACGGTCAAGCCGAGCGCCAGCGCGCGTTGGGCGACTTCTTTGCCGATCATGCCGAAGCCGACCAGACCGAGCGTCTTGCCGAATAACTCGCTCCCGGTCGGACGCAGCCATTCGCCGCCCCGCGCCGCGCTGATCGTGGTCGGAAGGCGGCGCGCCAGCGCGAACATCAAGCCGAGCGTCAATTCCGCCACGCCGATAGCATTCGCGCCCGGCGTATTCGTGACGGCGATCCCGTGACGCGCCGCCGCGTCGAGATCAACTGCGTCGCAGCCCGCGCCGTAACGCGAGATCACCTTGAGGCGGTCAGCGCTGGCGATCACCGATGCGTCGCACACATCCAAGCCGAGGATCACGCCATCCACCCCGGCGATCAGCGGCGCGAGTTCGGCGGCGGTCAGCGGATGGGCGGCAGCGTGAAGCACGATCTCGCAGTCGTTCGCCTGCAAATAGGTGTGATGTTCGCCCGCGACTTTGCCAAACGAGCGCGCAGTCACCAGAATACGGAATGCCATCGTCGATCCTGTCTACGGATAGCGCGGATTCGGGACGAGCGTCGGTACGCCGCCGCGATCCACGAGAAGCTGCGCGAATCCGGTCTGCTCGATGGTGCCGTAGTCGTGTCCGGCATCGCCGGGCCACGCGGCGAAGAAGATGAACGGTTCATTCCCCGTGTTGACTGTGCGATGCGCCCAGTAGGGCGGGACATAGGCGGATGTGCCCGGCGTCATCGGCACGGCGCGCACCGTCCCGTCTTCGAGCTGGAGGAGCAGCATCCCCGTGCCGGACAAGCCGAGATAGACCTCGCCGCAGTCCCGTTTGGAATGAAAGTGTCCCTTGGTCATGTAGTACTCGTCGTTGACGCGCCCCGGATAGATGATCGTCGTGCAGTGCAAGATTTGCCCCGCTTCTTCGGGCAGTTCGACCGGGTAAACTTCATAGACCAGCGGGTCGCCGTGCGCGGCGATCTGCGCTTCGAGGGTGTGCGGGTCGGCGTACATGCGGCGCATGTCGCTGAGACGGCGGGTGATGATGTGCGGAACGGAGTCGATCACGCCCGTTCCGAAATTCACTTGGGTTGCAAAAGGTTCGATCATCCCGACAGCTCCAAACGGGTGCAGATTTCAGGAAATCATGCTAACCTGTAATCATGTCATTACAAGTTAGCTCATTATAGACGTGGATGGCGTGTTTTGGCAAGAGACTCGTTACTTGAGGACACCACGCATGAACAGCAGGGCTTTACGCGCTTCTTCGTCGAGATCCAAGCCGACGCTCAGATCACGGAAGACCTTGATGTCCGCGCCGACCTGTCCACCGGGCACGATAAACGGCTCCATGACGACATCGCCGGTATAGTTGATCTTGCGGAGCGCCGAGCCGATCTCCGTCCAAGGGATGTGCCCATAGCCGGGAGGCATCCGGTTATTCTCGCCGATGTGGAAGTGTCCGAGCTTGTCGCCCGCGCGGATCAGCGCCTCGCCGATGAAATCTTCTTCGATGTTGAGGTGGTAGGTGTCAAGCAGAATCTTGAGATTCGGGCTGCCGACCGCCTCGACGTACGCCAGCGCTTCGGCACAGGTGTTGAGCAAGAACTGCTCGAAGCGGTTGACGACTTCTACGTTGAAGACGACATTGTTGTCCTCGGCGGCTTTGACGGCTTCCTTCATGCTGGCGATGCTGCGCTCCAAATAGGGGCGCTTATCCGTTTCGCCGGGGGGCAGGGTCGCGGGCCACGCGCTGTAGATGATGCCGCTGACCTTGCCGCCGCCCATTTCGCCGACGCCCTGCGCCATCTGGATCAGGTAGTCGATCCCCTTGCGCCGCTTTGCCGCATCCGCCGACGAGACGTCGTAGGCGTGGGGCAAGCCGATGCAGGTGGTCAGCGAGAGGCGGCGTTCGTCGGCGTGGGCTTTCAGCTGCAGCCGTTCGCCGGAAGTCATGCGCGCAATCGTGCCGGCGTTGATCTCAAGAATGTCGAAGCCCAAATCGGCGACCTTGTCGATGAACGGATGAAAATCAACGTCCCATTCCCGCGTCCAATAGGCGTAGTAGATACCGATTTTGTTCATGGCTGATCCTTATAGACTTTGTACTCAATACCCAACATCTGCGCGACGTTGATCAGTTCCTCGACCCAGTCCCCGTAGCAGCCGTGCGTGTGATTGCACGGGTAGCTGCCGAGAAATTCATCGGCGCTGACGGAGAGGCGCGCGAAGGCGTGGGGCCATTCGGGGGTGGTAGTCGCGGCTTTCGCGCGGGCGACCGCTTCGGGGAATTCGACCAACTGCGCCGGGACAATCGCCAGCCAGTACTTCCCGTTTTTGCGTGCCAAGCGCGCGAGCGTGATCTCGCCAGCGGCG
>JACSRG010000506.1 GCA_014879865.1 Anaerolinea sp. | reverse complement strand
GAACATCCCGACGGCGTGGATCGAATTGACGATCACCGAGGGGAAGAACCGGCAGGTGCGGCGGATGACAGCGGCGGTAGGGTTTCCGACGCTGCGGTTGGTTCGCTGGTCGATTGGGTCAATTACACTGGCGGGGTTACAGCCGGGGGAAGTTCAGCCGCTCACGGCGGCGGAGGTCGCGCAGATCAGCCGGTGGTAAAAGAAAACCCCACCCCAAAAACCTAACGGTTTTTTGCCCCTCTCCATATGGAAAGGGGCGGTCGAGCGCAGCAACGCAGCGCCAGATGGGGTGAGGTTGAGATTTAGAACCGGCTGTTGCGGCTGTTGGACGACGTGTCGCCGCCGGGCAGCATGTTGAGGAATTCCTCGTTCGATTCGGTCGTGCGAATCTGGTTGAGAAGCTGCTCGGTTGCGCCAGCGGGACCCAAATCCTGATCTTCCGCAAGGTGTCCCCACATGCGCCGCAGTGTGTACACGCGCTGGAGCACATCGGGACCCAGCAGGAGTTCTTCGCGGCGGGTCGAGGACTGTTCGATGTCGAAGGCAGGGAACACGCGCCGCTCTTGCAGCTTGCGGCTGAGGTGCAGTTCCATGTTGCCCGTACCCTTGAATTCTTCGTAAATCCCGTCGTCCATCTTGCTGCCCGTGTTGACCAAGCATGTCGCGATGATCGTCAGGCTGCCGCCTTCTTCGACGTTACGCGCCGCGCCGAACAGACGCTTCGGCGGGTGAATGGCGGACGGGTCAAGACCGCCGGTGAGCGTGCGACCGCTCGGCGGCACGACGAGGTTGTACGCGCGCGTCAAACGGGTGATGCTGTCGAGCAGCAGCACGACGTGACGGTTGATTTCGACCAGACGCTTGGCGCGGTTGAGCGCCATTTCCGCCACGCGGACATGGTGCTGAACCGGATCGTCGAAGGTGGATGCGATCACTTCCGCATCGACCGAGCGATCCATATCGGTCACTTCTTCCGGGCGCTCGCCGATCAGCGCGATCATCAGGTGAACATCCGGGTAATTGCGGCTGATGGCGTTGGCAATTTCTTTCAGGACGGTCGTCTTACCCGCTTTCGCCGGAGAGACGATCAACCCGCGCTGACCGCGCCCAATCGGGGCGATCAAGTTCAGCAAGCGGGTGGATAAAATGCGTCCGTTGGTTTCAAGGTCAAAGCGTTCGAGCGGGAAAATGGGGGTCAGGTCTTCAAAATTGGGGCGGTTCTTGGCTTCTTCGGGGTTTTGTCCGTTCACAGATTCGACGCGGAGGAGACCGTAATACTTCTCGGAGTCCTTTGGCGCGCGGACTTGCCCGACCACCATGTCGCCCGTCCGCAGATTGAAGCGCTTGATCTGCGTCTGGCTGACGTAGATGTCTTCGGGACCCGGCAGATATTTCTCCGCCCGCAAGAAGCCGATACCGTCGTCCACGATTTCAAGGACGCCGCCGCGCAGTTTATACCCCTGCTTCTCGGCATGGTCGCGCAGCAGCGCGAGCATTAAATCCTGCTTCTTCATACGACTGTAGCCGGTGATGCTTGCTTCACGCGCAAGCTGCCGCAAATCGTCTAGCGTTTTCGGTTCGAGATGTGCAATATCGACCATTGTGATTAGATTTTCCCTGATAGAGTCGTGAGGATGCTTATAGACGACGCCCGTTGAAACTGCTCAACCCGCGCAGCCGGACGTGAAACTTATCGAATTAGGTGGTTTGGGATGCAGGCACGGCAAATAACCGCTTATTTCTGCCAATATATCACGGATTCTTTAAGAGGTCAATTTCCTTTTTCCCTAAAGCCCGGTGAGATGAACTTTGTTCCCAAACGAAGAGTAAACAGCAGTAGATCATTAGGAGGGAGATCAAAATGCGTTTGAAAATAGGCTTGTTTGCTGTCCTTTTACTGCTGCTGGTCGCGCCTGTGCTGGCTCAAGATGTTGATAATCTCGCGGCGATCATGGACTCGACGCTCACTGCGGTCGAGGAAGAATTTCCATTTGTTCCCGGCTTCTCCGTCGCCGTCGTCAAGGATGGCGCGGTGATCTGGTCGGGCGGTTACGGTTACGCCGACGTTGAGGCGGGGACACCCGCGACGGCGGACACGTTGTTCCCCGCCGCGTCGATCTCGAAGGTGGTCACCGCCTACGCGATCCTCGGCATGGCGGACGAGGGGCTGATCGACCTCGACGCGCCCGTCAACAGCTACCTGACGCGCTGGCAGGTCACGGCGCTCGGACGCAACGACCCGGCGAACGTCACGATCCGCCGCATTTTGAGTCACACGGCGGGGCTGTCTGCCGAGGGGTATCCCGGTTTCGCAGCGGATGCGGCGCTGCCGACGCTTGAGGAATTCCTCGACGGCGCGGGCGGCGACCCGGTGCGTATGGTGATCAGCGCGGGGCGCACGTTCATGTATTCGGGCGGCGGCTATACCGTGCTGCAACTGCTGATCGAAGAACTGAGCGGTATGAGCTATGAGGACTACATGCAAAGCGCCGTCTTTGAACCGCTCGGCATGACGAACAGCACGTTCGTCTGGACGCCGGAACTCGGCGCGGCAGCACAATATGACCGCAATGGCGAACCATTCCTCAACGTCGTCCACGTCGATCAAGCGGCGGGCGGGTTGCTCACCTCGGCGAACGACCTCGGCGCGTTCTTCGGCGCGCTGATGCAGGATGCGCGCAGTGGGGCGATCTTCACCGCCGCCGAAGGCACGCGCGAGGAGTATGGCTATGGTGTATATGTCGATCAGACCGAATCGGGCGAGCGCATGATCTGGCATGACGGCTTAGGGCGCGGGATGCACGCGATCTTTTACCTGTTCCCGGATGCGGGTGAAGGTGTAGTCATCCTGACCAACACGCCGCCCGGTACGGCGGTTGTCAACCCGGCGATGTGTGCCTATGATCGCTGGTCGGATGTAGATGCGTCGGAGTTCTGCGAAGGATAGCGCGTTCGTGCAGCTTGCACAGCGAGGCTTGGTCAAGGACGGTTATTGTATGGCGGTAGAAGGCTGCGTTACAATCGGGTTGTACCGCCATGCACAAATCGAATGGATCAACATGCGTACTGAAAAACACAAATACCTCGTCATTCCGGGTCCCGTCGAAGTTCGTCCCGAAATCCTAGATGCGCAAGCCCAGTGGATGATCGGTCACCGCTCGACGGCGTTCGCGGAATTGTACGCCCGTCTTCAAGGGAAACTACGGCAGGCATTTCTCACGCAGAATCGCGTGTTCGTCATGGGGTCGTCCGGCACCGGCTTGTGGGAAGGCGCATCGCGCAACTGTATCCGTGACGGCAAAAAGGCGCTTCACTTGGTCGGCGGCGCGTTCAGCCAGAAATGGGCGGAAGTCAGCCGCGCGAATGGCAAAGACATCGACGTGATCGAGGTCGAGTGGGGCACGGCGCACACCGCGCAGATGGTCGCCGATGCGCTGCAAAAGCAGGCATATGATGCCGTGTGCGTCGTCCATAATGAGACCAGCACGGGCGTGACCAACCCGATGCGCGAGATCAGCGCGGTGGTACGCCAGTATGAAGAGACGCTGCTGCTCGTCGATACGGTCAGCGGCTTCTTGGGCGCGGAATTCCGCACCGACGAGTGGGGCGTCGATTTCGCGCTGACCTCCTCGCAGAAAGCCTTCGCGCTCCCGCCGGGGATCGCCTTCGCCGCGTGCAGTGACCGCGTCCTCGAACGCGCCGCGCAGGTGAAGAATCGCGGCTACTACTTCGATTTCATCGAGATCGAGGCGCTCGCCAAGAAGGATAACACGCCGTCCACGCCGCCGGTCGCCCTAATGTACGCCGCCGATGTCCAGTTGGACGCGGTCTTCGCGGAAGGGCTGGAAAACCGCTGGCAGCGGCACACGCAGATGCGCGATACGACGCACAACTGGGCGCACAGCCGGGGACTCGGCTTGTACGCGCAGGAAGGTTTCCGTTCGCCGACCGTGACCACCGTCGCCAACACCATCGGCTTCGACATCGACGCGATGGCGAAGTTCATGAGCGGCAAGGGCTTCTCGATGGACAAGGGCTACGGCAAGATCAAAGGCAAGACCTTCCGCATTGCACACATGGGCGATATGCAGCCCGCCGTATTGGAAGAAGTGCTATCTGGACTCGACGAATTTCTGGAAACAGTGAAATAGCAAGTAGCGGTTAGCGGTTGGCTAACGGCTGATCGCTAACTGCTTTCATTGGAGACAACCATGACCTATCACATTCTGGTACCGGACAGCGTCCATCCCCGCGCCGTCGATGTGCTCAAGAGCGCCTCTGGCTTGAACTTCACCGCCCCCGGTCAAATGACGCGCGCCGAACTGCTCGCCGCGCTGCCGGAAGCCGACGCGCTGATTATCCGCAGCGCCAGCAAGATCGACGCGGAAGCGCTCGCTGCTGCGCCCAAGCTCAAGATGATCGCCCGCGCCGGAGTCGGCGTGGATAACGTGGACATCCCCGACGCGACGGCGCGCGGCATCGTCATCATGAATACGCCGGACGGCAACACTGTCTCGACCGCCGAACACACCTTCGGCTTGATGCTGGCGCTGGCGCGGCACATCCCACAGGCGCACGCTTCGATGCGTGAAGGCAAATGGGATCGCAAATCGTACATGGGCGTGGAACTGCGCGGCAAGACGCTCGGCGTGGTTGGTTTCGGGCGCATCGGACGCGCCGTCGCCAAACGCGCGCTGGCGTTCGACATGCACGTGATCGCCTTTGATCCCTACATCCCCGCCGATGTTGCCGCCGACTTGGGCGCGGAACTGGTCAGCTTGGATGACCTGTTCGCCCGTGCCGATTTCATCACGCTGCACGCGCTGCTCACTGACGAAACGCGCGAGATGATCAACAAGACCAGCCTTGCGACGATGAAGAAGGGCGTGCGCATCGTCGATGCGGCGCGCGGCGCATTGATCAACGAGGCGGACTTGGCAGAGGCGATCAAGAGTGGTCATGTGGCGGGCGCGGCGCTCGACGTGTTCGCACAAGAACCGCCGCTGCCGGATAACCCGCTGGTCGGGCTGCCGGGGGTGGTGCATACACCGCATCTCGCCGCCAGCACCGACGACGCGCAGATCGTCGTCGCGGTCGAAGCGGCACAGCTTGTCGTCGATGCGCTGACGACGGGCGAGTACCGCAATGTCGTCAACCCGGCGGCGCTGAGTAAGTAGCCCAACCGTCCTGAGCCTAAATTCCTCTCTTGCCGGTGCGCTTATAGAGAGGGGGCGACGGTGAGGCATGCGGGTGTTGAAACAGCCCCTCACCCCCTCTCCCACGCAAGCGGGTAGAGGGGCGGGGGTGGGGTCACAACGACGACTTCTTAAACACCCTCATGCCTTGTCCCTACAATGTAAAACTCATCCCGATTGAGCAGCAGGGATCGCCTAGCTCTTGTCGCCCTTCGGCGCGGATTCCGCCAACTGCCCCGCTTTCTTGAACTCGACTTCGTGCCATGGCTCGAACTTTTCGTCCTCGTCGCGCCGGTAGTCACTGCGCGTCAGCAGGTATTCAAACCACACCGTCAGCAGCGTGTAGAGGTAACGACTGCCCTGCTCCTTGAGCTTGAGCTTCGACGTGCCAACATGCCGGTTGCGCCACGAGATCGGGATCACCCTGTAGGAATAGCCGCGTACAATCGCCTTTAGCGGGATTTCGATGGTCAGATTGAAATGCGGCGAAATCAACGGTTGGCAGCCCTTAATCACGTCGGCGCGGTAACCTTTGAACGCATTGGTGACATCGTTCAATGGCAGCCAGAACAGTAGGCGGATTACGAAATTGGCGAGGCGGTTGATGAGCAGTTTGAAGCGCGGGTAATCGTAGATGCGTGAGCCGCGCATGAAACGCGAACCGAAGGCGCAGTCGGCTTCATCGCGCAGGATGTAGTAGTACGTGACCACATCTTCCGGCGCATCGGATGCATCCGCCATGAAGATGATCACCGCGTCGCCGTCGAAATGCTCCAGACCGAAGCGGACAGCCCGCCCGAAACCGTGCTTTCCATTGTTGCGAACGACACGGATGCGGGCGTCTCGCTCATGTTCCACTTGGACGAGGGCGAACGTGTCATCCGCACTGCCATCATCCACGACGAGGATTTCAAAGGTCGTAATGCCCGCTTGGTCGAGGTGATCCCGCAGCAGCGCAACCGTTTTTTCGACATTCCCGGCTTCGTTGCGCGCCGGAATCACGATAGAAAGTTTCATAAGCGACAATCCCGCCGGAAACCAATCGCTTGATTATAACAGGCGGGGACAAAACTTGGCAGACGGGGCGTAGGAGGTTACGCGCCCCTCCCCGCCCGCCGCATACCCTACCTAGTCGAAGAAATGCGACCCGGCGATGATTTCAGCAGTCGGCGTGTAAGTCGCCTCGGCGACGGATTTACCCGCGCGCTTGAGGTACGCCTGTACCAGCTTATAACCGAGCGCGTAACCCGCGTAGCGCGGTGCTCCAACGCGTGCGCCACCGCTCAGGGCGGCGATCTCATCCCCGAAGATGTAGCTGCGTACCGCGTTGAAGCCGCTCACGCTGATCGCGTTTTTGAACAGCGCCCGCGTTTCGTCCAACTGCGACTCGTCGAAGTTCGTCACCCAAGGACCAATCGAGTCCTCGCCGTACAGCTCGGCGGAGAATGATTCGGCAAGCCCTTCCATGACCATGTATTCGCCCACCGTGATCGCCATCATGTTGAAGTTGACGCCGCTGTCCGACCCCGCCGCGAGGTTGTGGTGCAGTTCGTGGACGGTGCAGGCTTCGACGCGCTTGAGGTTGTCCGGCGTCGGCGTGTCGTAGATCGTCATGATCCAACCGGGGATTGCGCCAAAACCGGAATAACCGCCCGCCATCGGCATTGCGCCCAGATCACACAGCAGGAGCGCAAAGGTGATCGCGTCGTGGCGGATGCGGTCATGGTACGGTTCGAATGCTGCCCACCCGCGTTCGAGCGACTGCGCGGCGCGGTCAAAGGCATTGGCTGATTGCAGGGCATCGAGCCGCGCCCGCATTACCTCACGGTTTTGAGGCGCGAAGGCTTCCGGTTTCATGTTCCATTGGGCGAACAGCGCCAGCGGATCGCCGCCGCCGAAGATGCGCGTTAGACCGGCGAACGGCTCGACCAGTTCAGCGCGGAACAGCTTTTCTCGCGCGGCGGCGTCCTCTTCCGCCAGCAGCTTTTGGTAGGTCGAGTAGGTGTCGATCACATTGAAGTGCATGATTTGCCCCTCCTGATTGTACGTCTACGCCAGTCTAGACGGTGACGTAACGTCAGGATCAAGGGGCAGTTTGCAATTCAGTCAGTTGATCTCGATTCATTTTGCCGAAATGTAGGTGACTATTCCTGAAAGACTCTCGGCGGTTTCTTGTTCGTAGAGCCGCCGCAACTGGCGAACCCATCCGCCAATGTGTGCTCCATACGCCGAAGCAAAGATGAGTCCACAGTGGATCGCCCCTTCAGCGTGCATTCGCAAAAAATCCTGATCTTGGGTGCAGAGGATGTAACCCATTTCTGTTGCCCGCTGCAAATGATTTGGATCGGTATCGCCTAGTTTTTCGAGGCTTCGTGCTGATACCGCCTCAATACCATATCGTCGTAACTGCGTTTCCAGTTCAGGTTCAATGTTTTCGTCGATATAGAAGCGCGGTTTACCCAAGGCGTTTCAATTCTCCACGACGCTCAATTTCCGCAATTAATCTTTCGGCTTCCTCGTCATCCTGACGAATCTGCTCGTCAATTTCATCTTGATGACGATAGTAATACGCTAGCGCCGCGTGAACTTGCGCAAGATCGAGCCGAAAACTCTCCGCGATGTCGAACGCCGTCTTGCCGTTGTGAACATGTTGGATGACGACATCGGCAACCCGAAATCCAGTCCCACGCAAAACGGGGCGTCCGCCACGCACATTGGAGTCAGAGACAATCTCATCGACTAGATGAATTATTGTGGTCATCATCAAAGCCTTCTTAGCCAGCATCATCTGATTATACAACGCCGCAGATTTCACGCTGGTGCTGTCTTGAGCATTTCCTCGACGGTGAACCGCTGCTTGAACGTGAACGCCAGCGGAGTCGCGCCGTGTGCGTTGAGATAGGCGATCTTCTCTTTCGCCTCCTGCGGCGTGGGGATGTGTCCCGCCGGAACCCACCACAGCGCCATGATGTGATTCACCGGCTTGGTGAACCACTGCGCCCGCTGGCGATAAACCGCCGCGTGATCGCTGTAGTACGTGAACTGGTAGAGCGCCTCGATGCTCTCCCACACGCTCATGTTGATGATGATCGCGTGGTTGTCGAAGACGCGCAGGGCGGTGGCGTTGTTGTCGTCGCCTTTGAGCCGCCACACGAACCCCGGCGTACCTTCCGCCAGCGCATTGATTTCGTCTAGGCGGGCGACGAAACCCGCCATCGTCTCGCTGTCAATCGGCGCGAGCATCTCCGCGATATTCACCTGCGCGATGTGATACGTCATGGCTCTCTTCCTACACTACTGCGCTTCTTCCGAGCGATCATGGGCGGGCGGCGGGGCGGGCGACAGCGCCGAAATTTCGGCGCGCCATTCCGGTGTCATCGGTACATCGAGCGCCGCCAGCGACGGTTCGAGCTGTTCCACACTGCGCGCCCCGATGATCGGCGCGGTGATCGCCGGGTGCGACATGACCCACGCGACCGCCAGCGTCACCGGATGCTGTCCCTTGTCCGCCGCATACGCCGTGAACCGCTCGGCAACCTCGAAATTACGCTCGTCGCCATAGCGCGCCGCATACATCTGATTTTGCACCAACCGACCGTCGCCGGCTTTGCTCGACGTGGAGTACTTGCCTGTGAGCAAGCCGCCGCCGAGCGGACTGTACGAAATGACGCCGATCTGTTCGGCTTGCGCCATTGGCAGGATTTCGACTTCCGCTTGCCGCTTGACGAGGTTGTACATTGGCTGGAGAACTTCAACGCGGGCGTAGTCGTTACACGCCGCCACGCCGAGCGCCTTCGCGATCTGCCACGCCGCCCAATTGCTGATCGCCGGGTAGAGGATTTTTCCCTGCCGTACGAGATCGTCGAGGGCGCGCATGGTCGCCTCAATCGGCGTGTCCGGGTCGAAGCGATGCACGAAATACACGTCGATTCGATCTGTGTTCAGGCGCTTCAGGCTCGTCTCGACCTGTAACTGCATGTGCCGCCGCGATGCGCCTTTCTGGTTGGCGTCCTGCCCCTGCGGAAAGCCGACCTTCGACGTGATCACCACATCGTCCCGGCAGTCGGCGATCAACTTGCCGAGGATCATCTCGGCGCGCCCGCCCGCGTAGCCGTTGGCGCAGTCGAAGAAGTTGATCCCGACCTCGCGGCAGCGTGCGAACATCCGCGCCGATTCGCTTTCGTCGGCGGCTTCGCCAAACGTCATCGTCCCCATGCACAGCGGCGACACGCGCACGCCCGTGCGCCCTAATAAGCGATACTGCATCGTCTACTCCCCGGTTGGAAGCCAGATATTCTTGACCTGCGTCGCTTCGATCAGGAAGTCTTCGCCCGCGCCCTGATCTTCACTCGCCCAATCACGCGAAACGCCGTAGCTCACCCATGTGCGCTTCATGTTGTCGGCGGATGCCTTCTCGACGAATGCGCTGCCTGCCGCATCGGCAAAATACCAGACCGCATCGACGCTGTCGTGTTCGGCTAACGTCTTGATGAGCGTCGCGCGCTCACCTGTGACGATGTTGACCACGCCTGCCGGAAGGTCGGATGTTTCGAGTACCTGATAGAAGTCGGTGGCGCTCAATGGGTGACGCTCGGACGGCAGAATCACGATGGTGTTGCCGCGCGCAATCGCCGGAGCAAGCAGCGAGACGAAGGCGAGCAGCGGTGATTCGTCCGGGCAGGCGATCCCGATCACGCCGATGGGTTCGTTCAGCGCCAGCGTGACGCCGCGCAGCACCGTTTCTTGAACCGTCCCGCCGTACTTGTCGCAGTAGGCGGCATAGGTGAAGAGGCGGTGGATCGACGCGCTGACTTCGGCGCGGGCGGCGGCATCATCTGCGCCCGTCTGCGCGCTAATGCGGTGAGCGAACTCGTCGGCGCGGGCGCTCAAGTTTTCGGCAATGTAGTAGAGGATTTGCGCGCGGCTGTGACCGCTCTTGTACGCCCAACCTTCCGCTTTGATCGCCGCTTCGACCGCGTCGCGGATGTCCTTGCGGTTGCCGTCGGCGACCTGCCCGATCTCATGTCCGTCCGGTGCGTAAACCGGGCGCGTATAGTTCCCGTCAGAGCGTGCCTGCTTGCCGCCGATGAACAATTTCGCCGTGCGGTCAACCGTCACGCCGTTCGCCTTGCCCCCGTTCAACGCCGCCGGCAGCGGTTGGACTTTCGCCTTTTTCTCTGCGCTCTTCGCATTCTCTGCGGTGAAGGCGCTTGGTCTTGCCTGCCACTTGGGACGCAGATACTCATGCAGACCCTCGCGCCCGCCCTCGCGCCCGAAACCGCTCTCACGGTAGCCGCCGAAGCCGGACGCCGCGTCGAACATATTCGTGCAGTTGACCCATACGCTCCCCGCCTTGACCTTGCGCGCCACGTCGAGCGACAGATTGACGTTTTCGCTCCAAATGCTGGCGGCGAGTCCGTAGCGGGTGTTGTTCGCCAGTGCGACCGCTTCTTTCGGCGTGCGGAAGGTCAGCGCGACGACGACGGGTCCGAAAATCTCCTCCTGCACGACGACTGACGCCGGGTTGACGTTGGTGATCAGCGTGGGCAGATACCAGCAGCCTTTGTCCGGCAGCGCGCACTCCGGTTGATAGACGTGTGCGCCCTCGGCGATTCCCTGCTGCACCCAATTCTCAATCGTGCGGCGCTGCACGGGATCGACAATCGCGCCGATGTCGATGCTCTTGTCGAGCGGATCGCCGACGCGCAGTTTGCTCATGCGCAGCTTGACCTTATCGAGGAAGCGCGGCGCGATGTTCTCCTGTACGAGCAAACGTGATCCGGCGCAGCACACCTGCCCCTGATTGAACCAGATCGCATCGACCAAGCCTTCAATCGCCGCATCCTGATCGGCGTCGTCGAAGACGACGAACGGCGACTTGCCGCCCAATTCGAGCGAGAGCTTCTTGCCCGTCCCGGCGGTCACGCGGCGGATGATCTTGCCGACGTTGGTCGAACCGGTGAAGGCGATCTTGTCGAAATCCGGGTGTTCGGTGATCGCCGCGCCGGTCTGGTCGCCGCCCGTGACGACATTGACGACGCCCGGCGGCAGTCCCGCCTCGGCGACGATCTCCGCGAAGAGCAGGGCGGTCAGGCTGGTGTAGGGCGCGGGCTTGATCACGACCGTGTTGCCGAGCGCAATCGCCGGGGCGATCTTCCATGCTAGCATCAACAGCGGGAAGTTCCACGGGATCACCTGCCCGATCACGCCGACGGGCTGATAATCCGCCAGTTCGCGTTCTTGAAGCTGTGCCCACCCCGCGTGATAGTAGAAGTGCCGCGCTACCAGCGGAATGTCGAGGTCGCGCGACTCGCGGATCGGCTTGCCGTTGTCGAGCGACTCCAGCACCGCCAGCAGACGCGCGTGCTTCTGGATGTTGCGGGCAATCGCGTACAGGTGACGCGTCCGCTCGTGACCGGATAAGCCGCTCCACGCGGGGAAGGCGGCGCGGGCGGCTTGCGCGGCGAGGTCAACGCCGGGCTTGCCACCGTCGCCGATCAACGCGAGTTTGTCGCCGTTGGCGGGGTTGTACGTTTCAAATCGGCTTGGCGCTTCGACCCACTTGTTGTCGATGAACAGGTCGAATTTGCGCTTGTGCGAGTCGAGCCATGCGCGGGCGGCGTCTGCCGCTTCCGGCGCTGTGCCGTAGGTCATGGTTTGGAAAATCTGGGCAATGGTCATGATTCACCCTCTGATAAGTCAGGCATAGCGAAAATGTCGGTCAGCGTGAGTGTCAAGCCGGGGAACAGGTCATCAACTTCCAGCGTATCCGATCCCGTGTAGACGCGGATTGTGTCTGCGCCACGCTTGTATTGATGAACTTCCTTCGAGTCGGGATAGACCACCCACACCTGTTCCGAGCCGAATTGCAGATACTTACGCACGCGCTTGAGCAGTAATTCCGGCTTGTCATCCGGCGACAACACCTCGACCGCGAGTGCGGGCGATCCGGGGTAAGGACGCTTGATGTCCCAGTCTTTCGGCAGTGTCCCTTTGCGGACGAAGGAGACATCCGGCACTTGCGCGCCGCGCAGATGTTTGCCGTCCGCATCTAGCAAATAGATCAAACCATCGGGAAAGACGTACCCAAGCAGGTTTGAGATCACGAACGCATCGAGGATACGCAAAAGGTTCATGACGATAATGTGATGTTCCGTTCCCACTGGCGACATTTCGACCATCTCTCCATCGATGACTTCCGCAAAGACATTGGAACCAAGCGCCATCAATTCGTCTTCATCGACGAACTTCTCAACTGCTTGCACAACCATAGCCTTATCCCTGTTTTGCTCATCCACCGATAGTATACGATCCGGCGCGCTGTTCGCGCACGATCAGCCACACGTTGACGCCCCACAACGTGACGAGCGCGTAGAACCCGAACGACAGCACCAGCGCCGGGAGCGGCGGCGTCCCTTCATAGCCGATCATGTACCAACTGTGGCAGGTCAGCAAGATCAGCGCGAAGGCGATCAGGTAGCGCGGGATACGTCCGCCTGCGCGCCACGTCAGCCAGAAGCAGAGCAGCAGCGGCGGCATCCCCGACGCCCACAACGTCGGACTAAGGAGCATGGCGGTCAGCACGGCGAGGCTGTATTCGAGGTCGAAGCGGGTAGTGTGCGTTTTCCCGTACCGCAACCCCACCCCCGACCCCTCCCCGAATTCAGGGAGGGGAGACTGCGGCTCTCCTGCCGTGCAGACTTGTTTCCGAAGAGGCGCGTCTGCTTGCACCCTC
>JACSRG010000144.1 GCA_014879865.1 Anaerolinea sp. | reverse complement strand
TTCGCCTCACCTGCCGTTCATGCGGCGACGTACACCGTCACCAGCACCGACGACAGCGGTCCCGGTACACTTCGAGAAGCCATCGACCTTGCCGGAAACGGCGATATTATCAACTTCGCCGTCAGCGGCGCGATTCAGTTGACCAGCAGTGAGTTAGTCATCGACACGAACATGACGATTGACGGCGGCGCGGGTGTCACCATCGAGCGGGTGAGCGGCAGCCCCGACTTTCGCATCTTCGCCGTCAGACTCGGCGTCACCATGACCATGAACGCGCTGATGATCACCGGCGGGACGGGCAGCAACGGCGGCGGCATCTACAATCTAGGCACACTCACCTTGAACGACAGCGTCATCGCGGATAACGTGACAGGCTCCGGTGGGCGCGGCGGGGGCATCTATAACGAAAATGGCAGCCTGACGCTGAACCGCTCGGTCGTGCGGGATAATACGATCCCCAGTTCGGGCGGGTGGGGCGGCGGCATCTACAACGGCGTTTCCGCCACGTTTAACGCATACAACAGCACGATCACCGGCAACCAAGCGATCAACGGGGATGGCGGTGGGGTCTACACCATAGATTTAGCGAGCCACAGCATCATTAACTCCACGATTGCCAATAACGCGGCGTCCACGGGCGGCGGCATCTACACGATAGGTGCTGGAGCGGCGAACAGCATCACCAATACGGTGATTGCCAACAACACGGGCGGCGATTGTTCCGGCGGTGGGAGCGCGACGCTCAGCCACAGCCTGATCGAATCGGGGTTGTGCGGCGGTGGGTCGGGCAACGTCACCGGCGTCGATCCGCTGCTCGGCGCGTTCAGCGGCAGTACGCATCCGCTGCTGCCGGGCAGCCCAGCACTGAACGTGGGCGATAACGGGACGTGCGCGGCAGCGCTGATCAGCGGTTTCGACCAGCGCGGGATTGCCCGCAGCGATGGCGCGTGCGACATGGGATCGTTCGAGTCGCGGGGTTTTACCCTGACGATCACGGGCGGGAACAACCAACGGGAGCAGATCAACACGGTGTTCGCCGCGCCGCTGGCGGTCACGGTGAGCAGCGCCTTCGGTGAACCCGTAGACGGCGGCGCGGTCACGTTTGATGCGCCCGACAGCGGCGCGAGTTTGAGCATCACGACGGCGCAAACCGCGACGATCAGCGGCGGCGCGGCGAGTCTCGCGGTCACGGCGAACGCGACGGAGGGCAGCTACAACGTCCCGGTGACGGCGGTGGGCGCAAATAGTGACTCGTTCGCGCTGGAAAACTTCGCCTACGATCTGACGGTGGATCGCCTTGACGACGATACGTCGGCGGCAGCGACCGCGTGCGGTACGCTCCCGAACGACTGCACGCTGCGCGGGGCGATCAATCTGGCGCAGAGCGCGAACTTCCCCGGCGCAGACACGATCACGTTCAGCGTGACCGGGACGATCCCCATCGACAGCACCCTGCCGGCGATCAACACGCCGTTGATCATCGACGGACCCGGCGCGGCGTCGCTGACGGTCAGCGGGCAAGACAACGTGCGCGTGTTCCAAATCGACAGCGGCACGGTCGAAATCCGTGATTTGACGATTGCCGATGGGCGATCCGGCATCTGGGGTGGGGGGATTGCCAACAGCGCCACGCTGACGGTGGAGAACGTCACCTTCGACGGCAATCATGCGAATGGCAATGGCGGCGGCATCGACAACGGCGGGACTCTGACGGTGACCAATTCGACGTTCACCGGGAATACAGCAGACGGCACAGGCGGCGGAATCTACACCAACCTCTCAGGCGCTTTGACCGTGATCGACAGCAGCTTCAGCGGCAACAGCGGCAATACCGGCGGCGGCATTTCCAGCGACAGCGCCAGCTTGATGGTGACGGCGACGACGTTCACCAACAACACGTCGGCTCAATGGGGGGGCGCGATCACGCTCAACGCCAGCACTTCGACCAACACCGTCAGCCGCAGCACCTTTACGGGCAATCAAGCACTGGGGGGCAACGGCGGCGGCATCGACAGCAGCGGTGGGCTGACCGTGACGAACTCGCTGTTCAGCGAAAACTCAGCGACCGGCACCGGCGGCGGCATTTTCGTCAATGCTGTAGGCAGTGTGACAGTGATTAACAGCACGATCCGCGCGGGGACAGGTGGCGGCGGACTGTACAACGAGGGCGCGTTGACCGTGTACAACAGCATCAGCGCGGGCAATGCCGGCGGCGACTGCGCCAGTACAGGGACGCTCACCATCGAGCACACGCTGGT
>JACSRG010000311.1 GCA_014879865.1 Anaerolinea sp. | reverse complement strand
GGATTGGAAGAAGGACAATCCGAAAGCCGCCAATCAGGTCGTCATCGGTCTCCTGTTCGTCGTCTTCGCTTCGTCCGTCACCGCGCTGATTTCCTTCACCTAAATCGCCGTGTCCGCCAGCGCGGGGGTAGTCGTCTACCTCCGCGCCATTTCATGTGGAGAAACTGCATGGCAGCCGACTTCAAATCGCACATCCTCAGCCGGGATGAGAAAGGCTTTGGCGGGATCCCGTTCAAGCGCCTGCTGTTCGGCGGGATCGCGGGCGGCTTCACGTATACCGTGTGCCGCTTCGTCCTGCCGGATATCGCTATTCCCGTCGGCATTGTCGTGGCGATCTTGCTAATCGCGTTGACCGCGCCGCGCGGTGGACTGCCGCTGTGGATGCGCCTGTGGCTCAATTTGCGCGGCGCGATCCTGCTCGCCGCTGCCGAGAATCCGGGCGGCATGGCAGCGGAAGTGGCGAAGCTGCTGTCCCTGCCAACCGATGCCGCCTTGTTAGATGGGCAGCGTCTATTCGCACCGCCTGCCGGATTGGTCGAAGTCGATCTGTCGGAGTGGGTGACGTTCGCTCGTGCTCGTGACTTGGATCGGGGCGATGGGCTGGTGTTTGTGGGTTCACCGCTGGAAGAGGAGGCGCTGTGACCAATGTGCGCACGTTTCTGATTGAGCCGTTCGACATCATGCTGCACGCGACTGAAGAGGGTGTCGCCGCACTGCAAGCGCGCTTCTCGACATGGCTGCGCACGCTGTCGGGTGAGGCGCGCTTCCTGTGCTGGCAGATGCCCGCCACGCTCGACGCCAAAATCGCCGCGCTCGATCAGGCAGAAATTCAAACCGACGATGAGCAGCGGCGCGACCTGCTGATCGAATACCGCCGCGAGTACGAGCGCATGAACGCCGGAGCGGAATACCAGCGCGCGCTGTGCGGGATGGTGCTGTGGAATGACCAGAATCCCCGCGCGATTGCGGGCGGCTTGTCGTCCGCCTTCGATACGCCCGTGACCGAAGGCGCATTTCCCGCGCTGTTCGAGGGACAGTACGAACTACGCGACCGCCCGTTCTGGCATCTCGCGCCGTCCGGTCGTCCGGGTGGTCGTCCCTATTGGGCGGTGCTGACCAGCTATGAGTTCGCCCCGGCGACGTGGAATTTCTTTCGTCCGCTCCCGCCGCTGCTCCGGCTCAACTTCCCGCTGGCGCTGGCGGTGGACATCCCGAAGACGTATGACCGCAATGCTGCTATCGACGCGATTGAAAGCATCATTCAGGCGTACCAGGTGCATCTGGCGGGGGTGCGCGGCGAGGACAGCCGCTCGGTGCAGCGCGTCGCCGACTGCCGCCGAGCTTTACAAGAGATCAACAATGGCGATGCGCTTCATCTGGTGCAGGTCGCCGTCGCGGTTGCGGCGGACGATCTGGAGACGCTCAAGGAGCGCGTTGCCGCCGTCATCAATGAGACGCGGGCGTGGTTCAGCCTGCGTCAGGAAGTCGGTGAACTACTCTCGCGGGCGGTCGAGTTCTTCACCGCTCGCCGGACAAAGGACATCAACCTGCCGACCACGACATGGCCCGTCACCTCGCGTGAACTGGCGCTGATGCTCGCGCCGCTCGGCTACCGCAAGCTCTCGACGACCGATGGAGTGCTGCGTGGCGAAGCGGTGGGTGGGGCATATCCGGTCTTTCACAATTCGTGGCGGGACAAACGCGCCACGCATGAAGTCTGGGTCGGGCAGTCGGGCTATGGCAAGACGTTCGCCCTCAACTGCTACCTGACCCGGGAGTACGCCGAGAATGGCATTTCGTTTGATTTCCTCGAACCGATGGGTCATGGGCGGCATATCGCCGACGCCTTCGGGCTGCCGTGGTACGTGCTGAGCGCAAAGGCGACCAAGCTCAATCCACAGGACGTGATGTTCCCGACGCTGCTCGAACAGGTCAGCCACACCACGCGCCTGTATGAAACGGTCTTGGGACGACAGCTCTCTGGCGGACAGCGGGAGAACCTCGAACGTGGGCTGCTCGGCGAGGCGCTGGAGGCGCTCTATCGCGGCTTTCCCGATCTCAACCGGGTTACGCCCGATCTCGCGCCGACCTGCGAGACGGTCTGTGATGTGTTGGGGAGTCTGGGTGACAAGCCCGCCATGCAAGCCATCGCCCGCGACCTCGCCGACGAAATCGCCGGGCTGTGTACCGGGTCGGGACCGTGGTCGGCATTTCTCAACGGGACGACCAATGTTGATCTGACGCGCGGCGGACGCGACTGG
>JACSRG010000145.1 GCA_014879865.1 Anaerolinea sp. | reverse complement strand
CGGCGAGGTGGTGCAGTGCCCGCGCTGCGATTCACCGCTGACGTACCACGAGCCGATCGAGCCGGTGCAGACTCCGCCCGCGCTGATTTGCCACATGTGCAATCATCGCCAGCCGCAGCCCAAGGTGTGCCCCAAGTGCGGCAGCGCCCGCATCCGCTATTTCGGATCGGGCACGCAGAAGATCGAGAGCGAGTTGGTGAGCATGTTCCCCGGCGCACGTACCCTCCGTTGGGATCGCGACACGACCACGAGCAAGGGCGCGCACGAGCTGATCTTGCAGCGCTTCAGCGAACATCAAGCCGATCTGCTGGTGGGGACGCAGATGATTGCCAAGGGGCTGGATTTGCCGCTGGTCACATTGGTCGGCGTCATCTCGGCGGATACCAGTCTGCACATGCCGGACTTTCGCGCCAGCGAGCGCACCTTCCAGTTGTTGACGCAGGTGGCAGGGCGCGCGGGGCGTGGCCTGTTGGGCGGACGCGCGATCATTCAAACGTATGCGCCGGATCATTACGCGATCGAAACGGCCTCGCAGCATGACTACGCCGCATTCGTGAAGAAGGAACTCGCTTTCCGGCAAGCGACGAACTATCCGCCATACACACGCTTGGCGAGGCTGCTCGCGCGGGACGCGAAAGCCGATCGGGTTAAGGCGGAGGCCGAGCAGGTAGCGAACGAACTCGATGCGCTGCTCACGAAGCGCGGCGCGCCGCGCGGATCGATCATCGGCCCGGCGCCGTGCTTCTTCGCCAAAGTGCGCGACGAATATCGCTGGCAGATTGTGATCCGGCATGTTGATCCGGCGTCGATTGTGAAGGAATTGAAGTTGGGGATGAACTGGCGGATCGATATTGATCCGTTGAATCTGCTGTGAGGAATCATCCAGCAGTCGGAGAGACCAGCGTGAAATACGCCCTTCTACTAACGATGTTCGCTGTCTGGATATTGACCAGTTGTTCACCTACCCCTGTTTCGCCACAAGCGACGGCTCGCCCGTCTCCTTCCGCCACAATTGAACCTGAAGCCCAAATGTGGGATGGAATGAAGATCCCCGTTGAATGTCGCTTCTCATCTATTTCTCCCAACTTTGATTGGATTCTGTATTCCTGTAAAGATAAGCTGTGGCTGGCAAAGGCGAGGGATGCAGTCAATGCGACACTTGTCATTCAAGATGATGGCCTCACAAGAACGAGTTGGTCCTCCGACGGAGAGAGGTTTGTGGTGGGATCGCAACATCGGGATCAAGAGAATAACTATGTTGCTAGTCTCTGGTTGTCCAAACGGGATACGCCTACCGAAAAAAAGTTGTTGTATCAAGGGCGCTCCTACTGCGATCGGCAATTTTGGTCACCCTCTGGGGAATTGATATTGGCTGTCGGAGGCAGTGGGAAGAATAGTGACGCGATCCTTATTCGCACCGATGGAACGGGCTTAGAGCCGCTCCCGCCACTTGTCATCATGAACTGGTGGCATGGTGCCAGTTGGTCACCAGACAGCACTCACCTTGCCTATGCTTCAGATTACTTTCTTGAAGTTAAGGACTTGAATGTAGAAACGGGAGTGTCTACATTGGTCTACACACAGACTGGAGACATCTTTATACCGGCGTGGTCGCCGGATGGGAAAATGATCGCCACACTAAAAGAATCGTTTCCTGATAACCTTGTGATCGTGGACAGCGCCTCAAAACGTGTTCTCAACATCATAACGTTTCCATCAGACTGGAAACAAAGTACCGATCTCTTCTGGTCGCCGGACAGCAAGCGCATCGCCATTCAGTTTTATCGTGACGGGCATCAAATCGGGATTGTCTCTTTGCCGAGTGGTGAAATATCTGAACAGCCAGTTGAAGATTTGGGGTGGGTATTGGGATGGACCAAGGATGGCAAATCATTGGTTGCCCGCAGCTATGAAGGCGACCAGGAGATCATACAGGCAGTCCCGGTTGAATGAGCTCTGCACAGCAGATAAACACAAATTCACTTGAGCAAGTCCTTCAAGCGAGTCGGCATATGGCTTTGAAAACAGGTCTATTTGAGGACGGCGGACTTTCGTCCACCTTGAGGATCAATATCGCTCACTCCACCGTAAATTCCCCGCTGGCGAGGTACTCGCCGTTGATGTGAATGTCCACGCGATAACTGCCCGCCGAGATGCCACCCGCATTGATGAAGGGCGACGTGATGCGGATGTAGCCAGTGCCGACGGGGTCGAGGTCCAGTTTCTCCTGCACGGTCAGCGTTTCATCTTCCTTGTCGAAGACGTAG
>JACSRG010000452.1 GCA_014879865.1 Anaerolinea sp. | reverse complement strand
CCTAAAATACGACCGGCATTGTCAGACAACGGCCGTTCCTCCAAAGCCCCCAGCACCACGTTCTGTACCGCCCGCCACACCACAATCGCCGCATCTTGCAATCGATTGCAAAGACACGTAAATGAGAACTACGTTCCCGCTCCGCACGAACGCCGCACGACCAGCTTGCCGTCGATGACCTGCGTCGGCGCTTTCTTGCCGTCAATAAGCTGCATCAAGCTCTCTACCAGCAGTTTCGCGCCGGTCACACGAATCTCCTGACTGACCGTCGTGAGCGGCAGCGCGCCGGTTTCCCCGACCGTGCTCCCGTCAAACCCGACGATAGCAACCTCGTCCGGCATGGATCGCCCTAACTCGCGCAGCGTTTCCATGACGACCAGCGCCATCGCGTCGCCACTGCTGACGAAAATGGCGTCTATGTCCGGGGCCTGTTCGATAAGCTGACGGGTTGCCCCCACCCCCGACGACGGATTCCAGTCGGTGCTGACAATCAGCGCCGGGTCAACCGGAAGACCGGCATTGCGCAGCGCTTCTAGATACCCTTGAACGCGATTACTCGCTTCCGTCGTCACTTTGACATGGTCATGGGTGGTGATCAACCCGATGCGCCGCCGCCCTAAACTCAGCAGATGTTCGACCGCGGTGCGCGACAGCGCCCAGTTATCAATACCCACCGTGCAGTACTTCTGCCCGGAGAATGGCGGTCCCCAGACTGTCAGCGGGATGTCATCGGGTAGGCTGTTGAGGATCGGGTAATCCCCATGTCCAAGCTGGATAAAACCATCGACCAGACCAGATCGCAGGTAGCGTTCACTGATTTTACGGTCTTGGATCAGCAGGAGATCGTAGCCGTTATTGCGCAGCTCAAACCCGACTGAGCCGATAAATTCGAGAATGAACGGGTTCGTGAGCGTTGCCGCATCACTGGTCTCAATCGGGATGACCACCGCGACGACGAAACTCTTTTTGAGGCGAAAATTCCGCGCACCCAGATGAATATGGTAGTTGTGATCCCGCGCAATCGCCTGAATCCGCTGCTTGGTTTCGTCGTTGATGAGTGGGCTGTCATTCAAGGCGCGTGACACCGTCGAGGTGGACATCCCCGTCATCTTCGCAATATCAGCTAAAGTCAGTTTTGGTTTCGCCATCACAATGCAATCGATTGCAAATCACTTTCGCAAAAAATACCATTCTTCTTGGCGAATGTCAAGACATAAACTTGTGCACCGTCTTGCGCCTATTCGACGTGGAGAGGCGGATCGAGCGGTAAGGTGATGTAAAACGTACTGCCCTGCCCTAGTTGACTCGCCACGCTGATACTGCCACCGTGCATCTCGACGATCCGCTTTGCAATCGGCAGCCCCAACCCAAACCCCGACGACGTATGCGCGTCGTCGATGCGAAAGAAACGGTTGAAGATTTTCGGCAGATCATCTTCGGCAATGCCGCAGCCCGTATCTTGTATCTCGATGGATAGATGATCCTCACACTGATACGTCGAAACCGAGATGAGTCCGCCCTCCGGTGTGAAGTTCACGGCATTGTCAAGCAGTTGGCGCAGCGCCTCGTGCAACTGCTCCGCATCAATTCCGCTGCTGGCGCAAGGTGACAGACTGAGCGCCCAGCGCAGCGTTTTCTGAAAGGGACGCGGTGCAGAGACCGCTTGATTGACCAGCAGACTCACATCGGCAGGCTGGCGTCTGAGGGGCAGCCCACTGTCGAGTGTCGCAAGGGTAATGAGCATATCGACGAGGCGCGTCATCAGGTTGATGGCATGTTCGACCTGCTCGGCTTTTTCCTGCCGCCGTGCGGCGTCGTCCGTGCGCGTCAGCAGATACATGCTCGTACGCATGATGGACAGCGGCGTTCTAAATTCGTGTGAGGCATCACGGATGAAGTGAGACAGAATGGTCACACGCTCACGCTCAAGTGCCAGCTCAAAGTCTCGCTGCTGCGCATGCTTCTGCTCGGTGACGTCACTGACCCGCACAAGGAAGCGGTCGTCATTGCCCAAGCGTGCAGGTCGAATGCGCGTATCCAACCAGAGCGCCCGCTGGTCAGCCTCGCGGGTGAACAATGCCACACCAGCTTCGAAGTGATCCACTTTGCGACTGCCGATCAATGCTTCGCGCGTACACCCAAAGAGATCGGACGCACGCTCATTGGCATCAAGAACATTCCCGGTCGCCGCATCGCAGATGAAAATGGCGTCGGTCGCAGAGTCGAAAATCGCCTGAAAGTAATTCAAGCTTTGCCGGAGTTCGGCTTCCATGCGCTTTTCTTTCGTCACATCCGACAACGTCACGACCTGCCCGCGATTCCCCGCCTGTGCATCCAGCAGCGGAGAAATCGTCACGCGCAGTGTCGGCGTGTCGGCGGCAGCGCCCTCGACGATGAAGTTGATCGGCGCTTCACGCGCGATCCAACCTTCCCAGTCCGGCAGCACGGTGCTAACGGACACGCCAATTAGATGCTCGGACTGAAGCCCATGCGTCCGCCGCAGCAGCGCGAGCGCCGCCGGGTTCGTATCGACAATCCGGTGATATTGGTCGATCACGAGGACGCCGACGCTCATTTGATCGACGACCTGAGACCGGGCTACGGGAACGAGATCGAGCAGCTTGGTACGGTACAGGCTGTAGGTGAAGATTAGCCCCGTGAGTGTGAACGAGAGCGGGGTTAAGTCGAGACCGTGCAGTGGATTCAACCCGCTGAGGCTGATGATATTGCTGATCGAGGGGATTGTCGCGGCGAACAAAACCAGCGCCGCTTGGTGACGAAAGACGCGCGTCGAGCGCAGCAGTACTTGGAACAGCAGCGCAGTCGCGATCAGGATCAAGCCATAGGAATACAGGACATGAATCCAGAACCAAGGACCGCCGTCGAAAATCGTACTCGACTCCGCTGATTGTTTGCCCGCGAAGAACAGACCATGCCACGAGTCTGTCCAGAGCAGCAGGAGCGTGATGACGGGTTCTATCCCCAGCAGTAAAGCGCGCCGCCCTTTCAACAGTGCGCTGCGCCCCGATTGGTAGAGGGCGAAGGCGAAGAAAGCTCCGGGGGCGATCACCACGCCGACATAGGTCAGGTTGAGCAGGAAGAGGCGGTAAGAGGGGGACTCTGACGCCCAGTAAAGCGCGTAAGTCAGCGCCCAGACGCACAACCCCAGCATATAGAGCAGGAGGGGGTACGCACCCGGAGTCGTGCGGCGTTTCCATATCTGTGCTCCGGTAAGGGCTGCGATGATGCACGCTGCCATCAGCAGAACGGTGTAGAAATGATGCTGTTCAACCATGATGTCTCGGCAAGTCTGTGCTGCCTGCCCCGGTAGAAACGGGTTCAAGGAGGGGAATCAGCAGCATTTATGAGTCTGTTTATTACAAGTATGACCCAAGATTTAGAAAACTTTCCTATAGATATTATTACCACGATTGCGCAGAGTGGGAACACATGCCGAAACAACAAACACCCCGCTGAGAGCGGGGTGTCGTCTTCCGGTTAGCGATGCCCTTCGGGGCAGTGCTCATCCCTTCACTGACCCTTGGAGCAAGGCGGAGATGATCTGCCGCTGGAACAGCACGAAAACAATCAGCGTCGGCAGCAGGATCAGAATTGTGCCAGCGCACAGCAATGGCACGTTCGTCGCATAATGTCCCTGAAACGCGCCGAGTGCCCCCGCCATAGTGCGTTCGGTCGGGTCTTCGACCAGCACGAGCGCGAGGAGAAACTGATTCCATGTCCAGACTGACATGAGGATGCCGAGGGATGCCATCGGCGCGCGGGCAAGCGGCAGATGAATCCGCAAGAACAAGTCCCATGTCGTCGCGCCATCGACGCGCGCCGCCTCGGAAATCTCCATCGGCATGTTGACAAAATGCGCCCGCATCCAGAACACGGCGAACGGCATATAAAGACCGATCAACGGCAATACTACTGCCAACCGGGTGTTATAGATTCCCATCGCCCGTTCAAGGTAATACAGCGGGACGATGATTCCGCCAAAGGGGAGCGTTAAACCAAACACGAACAAACCGAGGAGGATACGTGAACCGGGGATGCGCAGTTGCCCAATCGCGAACCCTGCCATCGTCGAAATGAGCAGCGACACGGGAACCACAGCGAGCACGATGTAGACGCTCGAACCCAGCAGCGCGGTCATGTTCGCCACATTGAACGCTTCGATGAAGTTGCCCCACTGCGGTTCGGCGGGCCATTCCAGCCCTCTGGGCACGGTTCCCGACGGATGCAGCGCGGTCATGAAAATGCTGATAAACGGGAGGATGGTAATCACCATGAGCCCCATGAGCAAGACGCGTCCGGCATACAGCTCAGAGCGAGCAATTCTCATCGTGCTGCCTCCCGGTTCAAGCGCTGGAAGGGAATGATGATCAGCAGTACCAGTACGTTCAGGATAACGGCGAGCGCCGACGCTGGACCAATACGCTGTTCCGTAAACGCAAGGATATAGATCTGGATGCCGGGGACAGCCGTCGAGTTGCCGGGACCGCCCGCCGTCGAAACATACACGATGTCAAACGCAGCGAGCGCGGCGATGATCGTCACGGTCAGGCACACGCCGATCTCGTTGCGCAGCAGCGGCACGGTGATCTGAAAGAACTCCGTCGACCAGCTTGCGCCGTCGATGCGCGCCGACTCAAACAGTGCCGGGTCGAGCTTCGTCATCCCCGTCCACAGGAGCACAATACAGAATCCGAGCAGCACCCAGACGCCGATGAAACCGACGGCGGGAAGTGCCCAATCGAAGTCGCCAAGCCAAGCACGGGTCACGGTGCTGAGACCGAAGGCTCTGAGGATTTCGTTGATCAGCCCCGGCAGCGACAGCAGCCGCCCCCAGATGATCCCGGCGGCAACCAGCGGGATAACTTGAGGCAGGAACAAAACGGTTCGGGCAGTTGCGCCAAATCGCCCGGTCGCCATCCGGTGCATGATACTGGCAACCACGAGTCCCAGTGATACCGGGATAAAACTGAAGAAGACGACCAAACGGAGGGAGTTGAAAACAGTTCCCAGCAGATCCGGATCATTTAAGACCCGCGCGTAGTTATCAAGCCCTGCCCATGTCATGGGACCAATCCCATTCCACCGGAAGAACGAGTACGTAACGCTCATCAGCAGGGGCAGCAGGACAAACACTGCATACATCGCTAAGGCTGGCAAAACAAACAGCCAGCCTATCAAGTGCTCCCGACGAACCCCCTTTGTGAAGGGGGTCTGCCGGGAAGCCGCGGGACGATTATCTGACGTGTTCTTTGTCATAGTCGATTGGCAGGCGCAGGCATCGTCCTGCGGCACTACGCACTACTCGGAGAGCTGCCGCTCGTATTCGGCTTGAACTGCTTGGAGGAGTCCAGCCGCATCCTGTCGTCCGCCGACCATCTTCTGAAGCTCAGGCGTCCACCCCTGAGCGAAGATCGCGCTGGTCGCGTTGGCGATGAAGTCCATCGAAGTCCCGGCTTCGCCGACGACCGGGCCAGCAGCGAGCGTCTCGTTGGTGATCGAGCCTTCTGCAACCAAGGGCATTTCCAGTCCCGAAGGACCACCGGGGTTGGAGCCGCCGACATCGACGCCGATCTGGCGGGCAGTCTCATTCGAGGCGACCCAGTTGAGGAAGAATGCCGCGCAATCCGCATTGACGGCGTTCGCAGCGATCCCGAAGGTCAGCGGAGCCGACATAGCAGCCGGTGCGCCGCCCTCTTCAGCCGGCGGCATGAGGAAGAAGCCCACGTTGCCGGGCATGGTCGCATCATAAGCGGCATTCTGCCAGTCACCGTTGAAAATGAAGACGCCTTCGCCCTCGCCGAAGCGGGCATTGGCATCGGTGTATTCGATGGCGTTGATGTCTTCGGGGAAGTAACCGTTGTTGATCCAGTCTGCCAAATGCTGCGCGGCGACGAGATTCTCCGGCGTATCAATGGTCGCGCCGGGTTTCTGGAAGATCCAGTCATTGATCGGTCCGACCGGTCCGACCGATGCCATGAGCGCCTGCAGCGGGAAGGCAAGTCCCATACCACTTTGAGCGCTGCCCCACTGCATAATCGGCAGCAGTCCAGCTTCCTTCGCTGCGGCGAGCAGCGCTTCGAACTCGGCAAGGGTTGCCGGGGGTTCGGTCATGCCGATCTGAGCAGCCAATTCGCGATTGTAGAAGATACCGGTCAGGCTGTAGTTGAGTCCCATCGCATACAGCGAACCGGAGCCGCGCGTACCATCTTCCGCGACGCGGTTCTGGTTGAGCTGCGGCACGGGCCAATCGTTCCAGCCGAAAGCCTCGGCATAGCCATCAAGGTTCATGAGCAAACCCTGATTCGCAAACGAGACCATCGTTGGCAGGCGGATGAGATCCGGCGGATTGTCGCCAGAGAGCAGACGCGGCGTCGCATTGATGAGATTCGAGAACTGGTCTTGGCTGATGTCCCACGTCACGTTTGGATATTGGTTCGTGAACTCTTCGGCTAAACGGAAGGGCAGATCAAAGCCGGTTTCGAAGTAACCTCTGAGGACGACGGGCTCGGTTCCGCAGTCGGGGGCGGCATCCTGCGCGCTGATCTTCGGTGCCTGAACCGCAATTGCGAGAACGGTGAGCAGCAGGGCTGTAGAAAGAACGAGATAAAACAAACGTTTCATGCTAATATCTCCTAGGTTGGTCAATCAGGTGCAATAATGTGCCTGAAGAGAGAGTCGGGCGGCATCCCGGCTCTTTCTGTTTCTAACTTTCTCGATAGATAGCTCCTCTCTGACCCATCGGCTCTAGTTACTCTCAATAGCGTCAACAGAACTTACGCTGCACCGGGCAGACGTGTTTCTGGTTGCCCCATCACCTAAGCGGCTGTGTCGTCCCGCGCACCACCAGTTCTAACGAGGGCAGTTGGCGAGACACCACGTGATCTGGTGTGATCAACATATCGAGCAAAATTTGCATGCCGAGGTAACCGCTTTGTTCAAGATGCTGGCGAATGGTGGTCAGCCCAAGATAACGACTCAACTGAACATCATCGAAGCCAATAACGGAAATATCCTCCGGCACACGCAGTCCTGCCTCGCGGATCGCCTGAATACAACCAACGGCTTGAATGTCGGACATGGCAAAGATACCTGTTGGCGGCTCTGCCAGCTCCAACAGCCGCAGCGTGAGCTTGTACGCCGTTTCCTCACCGTGTTCACCCAGTGCAACATAGTCTGAATTGAAGGGAATACCATACTCTTCAAGCGCAGACAGATACCCCTTGTAACGCAGCTCACTGGTGGGGACGCCGTAGCTGTTGGGGAATTCGTCGCCCACATAGGCGACACAGCGGTGTCCCAGCTTCAGCAGGTGCTCGGTCGCTAACGTGCCGCCGTAGATGTTGTCCGGGCTGATGCAGTTTGCTTCATCGGCGCACACATCGCTCAACAACACAAACGGGATACCCGCTTGAGTCAACAAATCGCGCTGTTCATCTGAAACATTCAGGGTGGTGATCAGTAATCCATCGACGGTCGATTGGTCGATAATCGCCAGCATTTGTTCATGCTGGCGATCTGGATCGCTCACGGTGTAGAGAATCAAGTTGAAGTGATTATCTTGATGATTGAGCGCCATCTGCATCCCACGCAGTCGTTCTACAAACGAAGGCGGGGTGATATAGGGCATAATGGCACCAATGTTGCGATGCTGTGTTCCTGTCGAAAGCTGCCGGGCAACTTTACTGCGGCGGAAACCCAGTTCCCGGATCGCGTTCAACACCTTTTCCTGCGTTTCGGGGCTGACTCGGGTGCTGTTGTTCAAAACACGCGAAACCGTCCCGACGCCGACTCCAGCCGCCTTGGCAACATCGTAAATGGTTGGATTGGGCATTGGCAACCCTCACCAAAACTAGTCCGCTGAACACGTGGAAGCGCTTCCACCACTGAACCTAATGGTAATTCCCTTTCGCGGTGTTGTCAAGAAGTTCGCCGTGCACTAGCGGTTATTTCATCCCTGTGCCTGTCGCAGCCAGCCCTTCCATAACCTGTCGGCGCAGGAACAGGAAGAGGATGATGATCGGGATCGTCGCCAAAGTTGATCCTGCCATCACCAGATCATAAGACTGCCGGTACTGGTTGATCAAACGGGTAATGCCGACTGCCAGCGGCATGTTCTCTGCCTGCCGGAA
The DNA here is from genome assembly GCA_014879865.1 of Anaerolinea sp. Lineage (GTDB taxonomy): Bacteria > Chloroflexota > Anaerolineae > Aggregatilineales > Phototrophicaceae > Flexifilum. The sequence continues at coordinate 4,859 of JACSRG010000452.1, read as the reverse complement.
CACGATCAGGGGCCAGAGCAGGTTATTCCAGTATTCCAGCGAGAACAGGATGAACAGCGTTGCAATGGCGGGGCGGGCGTTGGGCAAAACGACCGAGAAGAAGATCTGATACTCATTCGCACCATCGACCCGCGCTGCATTCAACATCTCGTCATCGATGGACAGCATATACTGCCGGACAAAGAAGATGCCTATCGGCGATGCCGCTATCGGGATGATTGCGCCGAAATAGTTCTCGACGAGTCCCAACTGGATGATCATCAAGAAGAGCGACACAATCAGCAAGTGGAACGGGATCATCTGAGAGACGAGAATCAGCACAAACAACAAGTTCCGCCCGCGGAACCTGAATTTCGCCAGTGCGTAGCCGCCGGTCGTGCAGAGAAACAGCGCGGTAATCGCAAACCCGCCTGTTTGAACGATGGAATTGACGATCCAGCGCCCGTAAGGTTCTTGCTCGAATAGATTTCGATAGCTGTCCAGCGACAGTTCGGAAGGAATCAATTCAAATGCATCGACGAAAATACGCCCCTCAGGACGGAGTGAGCTGATCACCATCCAGTACAAAGGAAAGACAAACCCGATGGTCAGCACGATAAAGAACAGGGTCAGCAGTATTTTGTTGATGCGAACGCGCGTGTTCGGACGCTGTTTGGCACGGAGAAGCATCGTATCTGAAGCTTGTGCAGCCATCGAACTAGTCCTCCCTGCTAAACACGCCGAAGAAGCGGAACTGGATGAGCGAGAAAACTAGGATGATGCCCGCAAGGATCACGCCCATAGCAGCGGCAGTGCCAAAGTTGAACGAGGTAAAGGCGGTGCGGTAGATCAGCAGCGCCATAGTCAGCCCACCATCGCCGGGACCACCCCCACCGGTATACAGGATGAAAGGCTCGACAAAGACTTGATAGCCGCCAATAATGCTGAGCACGATGACAAACAGCGTCGTTGGTCGGAGCAAAGGCAGCGTGATTCGCCAAAACATCTGGAAGGCATTAGCGCCGTCAATGACGGCAGCTTCGTAAAGTTCGCGCGGGATATTCACCAACCCTGAATTGAAGTACAGGATGTTAATGCCCGTCCAGCGCCAGCTCGCAACGAGAATGAGGGAAGGCAGCGCCAGATCAGCGACTTCTAACCAGCGCAGCGGTCGAATGCCGAGCAGCGATGACAAGAACAAGTTGAGGAATCCGTCCTCGGCAAGCATCAAGCGGAAGACCGTGCCAGCGACCACCAGCGAGGTCAGGGCGGGCAAAAAGATGAGCGTCCTGAACACGGTGCTTTGCACGACCCGCCCAGAATCCAGCAGTACCGCCAGTATGAGCGGCAGGGGGATCAGAACGAGGAGCGTACCAATGGTATAGACCGTCGTGTTGGTCAGCGCCTGATTGAACCGCACCAACTCAAACACGTTTTGATAATTGGTCAGCCCGACCCATTCCTGACTGGTGATCCCCTGAAAATTCTGGAAACTCATGATCACTGCCAGAATGACGGGGTAAACCTTAAACACGACGAAAACCGTCATAAATGGCAGAAGAAACACAAAAGGAACAACTTTTTTGTGATTCAGGAGGTTAGAAATTGGCTTGAGCAATTCAATTCTACCTTTGACACCAACAATTCATTTTAAGAGTAGTCAGGAGGAAGCGGGCATCCAGCTTCGGATACCCGCTTCTAAAAGGCGAGATTAGCCGCCGACGTCAGCACCCATCGCTTGGAGTTCTGCCAGCGCAGCCGCCAGCACCTCCTCCGGTGATTTCTGATTCTCGATCAGATCATAGAGCGCGGTCGTCTGGAAGATGGTCGCCATTTCGGGATAGAACGGACCCGTGTATTCGGGCGCAACATTGCCCAACCCGGCTTGGATGTACGTGAACGGAACTTCGCCGCTGAAGTCAGACATTTCGATCAGCAGTGCGGGGTCTTCATAGACATCGAGACGCATCGGATCAAAGCCCAGATCCGTCCACAGCGCGACGTTGGCTTCATAGGACAGTTTCGCAAAGGCGAGGAATTCTTTGGCAAGGTCGATCTTGCTGGGGTCGATCTGGTCGGTGATAACGGTTCCCGTACCGCCGCCCATCGTCGTAGTATAGCCACCCTCTTCAAAGATCGGCATCGGACGCACGACTTCGACGGCTGCCAGTTCGCTGCTCATATTGTCGGGGAAGCGCGTCATATACCACTGCGGCATCCACAGGGAAGCAACACGCCCTTCGACCAGATCAACATAGTGATCCGGCGCATGGTGATTGCCGCCGGACGTGGGTCGGGCGATACCATATTCGTAGACGAGATCCTGAATGAACTGGAGCGCTTCGACATTTTCGGGGCTGTCAAGGATGATCTCGCCCGCCGCATTGTACGTACCGCCGCCCATCATGAGCATGATCGGGTAAGTCGAGAAGATGTCGGTCGTTTCAATCGTGGTCATGTAGACGTCCGGCGTCCCATCGCCGTCGGTGTCCTGAGTCACCTGCTGACCAGCGGCAATATAGTCATCCCACGTACGGATGCTGTTGACGTCCACGCCCGCTGCTTCCAAGATCGCCGTGTTGTAGTACATCACAAACGAACCGAGATGGTAGTCGATACCGTAGTTGTTGCCGTTCGCCGTGTACGGTGCAAGGCGCGATTCAATGATGTCCCCGCGATACGGATCGATGGCATCATTGAGCGGGATGAAGTGCAGAACGCCTTTGGTGAAGGTCGCGAATTTCTTGATTTCCACGTCTGCGAGATCGGGCGCACCCGTGCCGACGAGCAGCGACGCCAACAGGTTGTCGTGCATCTGAGTGTAATCAATCTGCTCGTAGGTGAGATTGATGGGACGATCAGGATTCACTTCATTCCAGCGTTCTGCCTGATGCTGCATGAAAAGACCATGCCGGTCAACGAACACCCACAGCGACAAATCGGTAGCCGTCTGGGCGCTCACCATCGAGACAGAACCGAGGATGATCGACAGCACGACGAGCAACATCAAGAATTTAGGTTTAGACATTTCGCTCTCCTTAACGAATAGAATATTACAAGCCGTAGTACCCGTGATGAAACCGTTTTGTGTTGTGTTCTTCGCACCCCCTCCTCTCAAATGACACGCTTAGGCTATAGATCGAAACTGAGAGCAGTCACCGAATGCGGCTCAAAGGTATAGTTCACGGAAGTCGCTCGGGTAGTGACCGCCGCTTCGGTTGTGCATACACGATTAGGATCGGCAAACGAGTTCTCTGCTTTGATGTCAGGTCCATTGACGATCCACGCGCAGCCTGTACCGGCGAATTGACCGCCATCAAGCGTAATGACGGTTTCCATCGCCTCGGTCTCGCTCCGGTTGACTACGAAAACCGACAGAGTGCGTGTACGGTCGTCGAGAGTTGCCGAAACATCCAGTGTGCGCAGCGCCGAAAATTCGTTTACCGAAAACGTATCGCCTGTCCAGTGCACATCAAGTGCAGTGCTGCCGCAGGCGCGCCGGTAGATTTCAAAGGGATGAAAGATGGTTTGCAGGAACAGATTGTCGGAACAAGTGAAGATCGGCGCGATGACGTTGACGATCTGAGCGAGGTTTGCCATCTTGACCGAGCGAGCGTGGCGGATGAACGCATTAAAGTGCATCGCCACCACCAGCGCGTCTTCGAGGTTGTATTTCTCTTCGAGGTTGTTTTGCTCGGCAGCGGTTGCGCCCATCGTTCGGTACCAGACGTTCCATTCGTCCACCGCAATCGCAATCGGCTGTCGAATCTTGCGCTGCAACCGCATCGCGCGGATGAGCCCCTCAATCGCGCTGATACGCTGCTCGATGAGCTCGGATGCTGTCATGTAACCAGCAAAATCGTTCTCCGGGTTGCCGACATACCAGTGAATCGAGAGGTAATCGATTAGCTCATGTGCCTGATCGAGCAAGAGTTGGATACGTTCGACGAATTCCCCCTTCCACGTCGAAACGGCGGACGCGAACAGTTTGATCGACGGATCGACCCACTTCATCACCTTGGCGAATTCGAGATAGGCGCGGGCGTATTCTTCCGGCGTTTTGTAGCCGATCTGCCACCCGCCATCGACCTCATTGCCAATGCTCCAATATTTGACATTGTGCGGTGCATCGTACCCATGCGCGCGGCGCAGATTTGCCAGCGCCGTATTTTGGGAGCCGTTACAGTATTCGACCCAGTCGCGCGCTTCACGCATATCGCCGTCGCCACAATTGACGACGAAATACGGTTCGGCGTTGATCTTTCGGCAGAACTCGATGAATTCGTTGGTGCCGAAGCGGTTCGTTTCGACAGATCGCCATGCCAGCTCAAGCCGAGCCGGGCGGGACTCCACCGGACCAACTCCGTCCATCCAGCGATAGCCTGAGACAAAGTTGCCACCCGGATAACGCACTACGGATAGCTTCAGTCGTTGGAGTGCTTCCAATACATCTTTGCGAAATCCTTGCTCATCCGCTAAGGGTGAACCGGGTTCATAGATGCCACCATAGAAGCAGCGCCCCAGATGTTCGGTGAAACCTCCGAAAATATGAGGATGGACGTTCCCCAACTGCCGGTCAAGGTCAATTTTGATATAATTCATGATCGAGAATTTCCTGAGTCAGGAAGTGCGGGCAGAGCCTCAAGCGTGTTTAATAAATTTGATTGACACAGTCGCTGCTGATGAGCTGCAGAAACCCATAATTTTGAAGGCGTGAACATCACAAATCTCTCTTAAGTATGCTTAATTAACCAGAATATACTGTAATTGACTGCCCATGTCAAATGCCTGTAAAATGAATTTTGACAGTATGTTTAGTAAACAATCAGGCTCGATGGAGGAGAGTTTCGTTGGCGAAGTCGAAAACAACCATGCGTGAC
>JACSRG010000411.1 GCA_014879865.1 Anaerolinea sp. | reverse complement strand
ATCGCCGACGTGCCCTCCACCGATGATCAGCGCTATACTACAACCAAGCTGCTGTTGAAGGATGATCATGTCCGCCCCGTCCTCGCTGGCGGCGTATCTGAGCGGTCTTGGCTATTTCGCCGGGTGCGCTCCAGACACGCTGGCCTATATCGCTGCATCGGTGATCATGCGGCCCGCCGCCGCCGGAGAAATCCTGTTTCTGGAGGGCGCGGCGGGCGCGGGCCTGTGGATCGTGCAGACGGGCCGCGTCAAAATCTACAAGCTCAACCCACAGGGGCAGGAGCACATCCTGCGCATCTTTGGCGACAACGATACCTTCAACGATATCCCCGCGTTTGACGGCGGCCCGAATCCGGTCAACGCCGCCGCCCTCAGCGAAGCAGCGCTCCTGGTCATCCCAACCGAAGTCTTCCAGCACCTCATGCGCACGGACAGCGCGTTCGCCATGCGTGTCATCGCCATGCTGTCGCGGCGGGTGCGCGGCCTCGTCCAGCAGATCGAGGATCTGACGCTGTATTCGGTCACCGTGCGCGTGGCGCGGCTGCTCCTCAATCAAGTCGATGACCCGGCGCTGAGCGGCACCGGGGTCACGCGCGCCGCGCTCGCCGCCCACCTCGCCACCACGCCGCAGACAATCAGCACTGCCCTACGCGAGATCGAACTGACGGGCGCGATTGAATTTGACCGCCATCAAATCCGCATTCTGAAAGAAGACCTGCTCCGCTCCATCGCCATGCTTTGACCCTTGTCACCCAATTCGACCTGACATTCGTCCTCACCCCGCCTTGCTCACCTTCGACTTCAGCTAGCTGAAGTACAGCCAACCGATTTGCCTATATCTTCAGGGTACTTGTTCGAAATCATGAGGATTGTTCGATGGGCGACCTCGTTTGGATGCCACAGCTCAACGCAGCGCAGTGCACCGGCTGCGGTGACTGTATCGCGAACTGCCCGACCGGCGCGTTAGGGTGGATGGATGGCAAAGCCGCTTTGCTCTATCCGGAACGGTGTGTTTACTGCGCCACCTGCGAAACGGTCTGCCCGACCGGTGCCATTGCGCTGCCGTACCTTGTCCTCAATGTATCGCCTACTGCAAAGGGGGAATGATGAACCAGAAAACGATTAATCCCGGTTTGGTGAGCGCCATCTTGATCGGCGTCGCCGTGCTGCTGCTGACCGTCCTGCCGATCCGCATCGAAATCGGGCTGCCCGTTGTCGAAGCGCAGGAAACTCCCGTGCCGGGAGCGCAAGCGGTCGCCGAGGCAGCCGCGCCGACTATCGTCGAATACACCCTGCGCACGGTGTTGGGGCAAACGCCGCCGATGGCGTTTCAGGGCATCGGCGGGAGCATTGACGGGCAGGTCAACCCGCAGTTGAACGCCAATGTCGGGGATACGGTGCGCCTTACGGTGATCAACGGCGATCCGGTCGCGCACGACCTGATGATCACCGAGTTCAATGTGACGACGGGGCAGATGATCGAGGATGAGCAATCTGTCACGCTCGAATTCGTCGTCACCACGCCCGGTGATTTCGTGTATTTTTGCAGTCTTCCCGGTCATCGGGAGATCGGCATGTACGGCACACTGCGCGTGACCGGCACGGTCGAAGGGGGCGAACGGACGGAACTGACGGCGGCACAGGGGAGCGCGCACGAGCTGCCCGCGCCGACGATTGAACCTGCCGCCGCAGATGCGGTGTCCATTGTCCGCAGTCCGGCGGACGTGCCGCCACCGGTTGGAGAACGCGATCCGATGACAGTGCGCGTCGATATGAACACACAGGAAGTCACGGGCGTGCTGGCGGATGGGACAACCTTCAACTACTTCACCTTCGACGGCAAAGTTCCCGGTCCCATGCTGCGTGTACGGGTCGGCGATACGGTCGATTTCCATCTCCACAACGACCCGACCAGCCTATTCCCGCACTCGATTGACCTGCACAGTGTCACCGGTCCCGGCGGCGGCGCGGTCTATACGCAAACGCTCCCCGGCGGCGAAACCTCGTTCACCTTCCAAGCGCTGAATCCGGGTCTATACGTGTACCACTGCGCAACCGCCAGCATTCCGCACCATATCAGTTCGGGGATGTACGGCTTGGTGCTGGTCGAGCCGCCGGGTGGGCTGCCGCCCGTGGATCGCGAATTCTACGTGATGCAGGGTGACATCTATACCGAGTTCCCGTATGGGACTGCCGGACACCAGCCCTTCAGCGCCGCGCACATGAGCCATGAGGACGCCGATTACCTCGTGTTCAACGGCGCGGTCGGGGG
>JACSRG010000541.1 GCA_014879865.1 Anaerolinea sp. | reverse complement strand
CCCCTTCGCCCTTAGCAGAGCGGCGGGAGAAGGGGACGGGGGATGAGGGCTACAATGAGTTTGCAGACATATCCTAGTTTATGAGCATTATCATGCCCCTACGAATTGATGTTACTCGCCGATGCTGAAGGTGATCTGCACCTGAACGCCCACGCTCAACTGACCGGGGCTGACCGGCTGCACCGCCATTTCCATCACGCCGCCGCCACCGCCCATGCCGTAGGCAAACGGGATGCCCTGATTCAGGGTTTCGCTGATGATGATCGGCTCACCGACCGTCAAGCCGAGCGCCGCCGCCAACTGTTCGGCGCGCTGACGCGCATTCTCGACCGCCTGCACGCGGGCTTCCTGTTCCAGCGCCGCCGAATCTTCGATGCCGAAGCTCAGGTTGTAGATCGTATTCGCTCCCGCGTCCACGCCCGTGCTAATGACCGACTCGACCTGCGCAATGTCCCGCACGGTGACGCGGACGGTGTTACGCACACGGTAAACGCGCGTGCTGGTCATGCCATCCTGACTGTAACGATCTTCCGGGAAGATATTGACGCCGGTCGTTTGCAGGTCTTCGCGGGCGATACCCAGTTCGACCAGCGCTTCGATGACCGCGTTCATGGTATCGGCGGTCGAGGTGAACGCCTGTCCCAGATCAGCCTCGACAATCTCTACACCCAATTCGATATAAGCAAGGTCGGGTTCACCGTATGCCGTGCCGAAACCGCTCACTGTGATGGTGTTTTCGGGGTAGGTTTCTTGCGCCGAGGTTGTACTGACGCCCACTGCCAGCAGCGCCGCGATCACCAGAAGTACTCGTTTCAACATTTGCTCTCTCCTTGGAACTCACTTGCACATCTTCTAGACGTCGAAGCTGCGGAGTAAGTTCCAAGGATAGCGCAAAGACGAAATAAACTTACGGCATATATTGGGGAACTAAGACATCTTTAAGCATCGCGCCGAGGCGTTTGATCCCCTCTTCGATCATGGCGGGGCGCGCGTTCGAGAAATTTAGCCGGAAGGTATGACCGCCAGCCGCTGCGCCGCCGACATAGAAATCTGCACCGGGGACATAGGCGACTTTGTGATCGAGCGCGACTTTGAACAGCGCCGTCATGTCGAGATGCTTGGGCGCGTGTACCATCAGGAACAAGCCGCCCTCCGGTTTGACGAAATGCACGTCTTCCGGGAAGTAGGTGGCAATCGCGTCCATCATCACATCGCGCCGGTCGCGGTAGACTTCGCGCAGCGTCAGGATGTGCTTATCGAGGAAACCGTCACGCGCCGTCGCGGAGACGATCAACTGCGTGAGCGGGCTGCTGTGCAAATCGGCGGCTTGCTTCGCCTGTACCAGCTTCTCCATGATCGCCATCGGCGCGGCGATCCAGCCGACACGCACCCCCGGCGCAAGGATTTTCGAGAAGGTGCCGAGGTAGATCACGCGCCCATCTAGTGCCCGTTTGCCGGAATATTCCGCGTCGATCTCGTAGAGCGATGGCAGGTCTTCGCCGCCGAAGCGCAGTTCGCCATACGGGTTATCTTCGACCACCAGCCCATCAAACTCGTCCAGCAGGGCGATCAACTGGCGGCGGCGTTCCAAGCTCAGGGTCACGCCCTGCGGATTCTGGAAGTTCGGCACGAGATACAGCAGCTTCGGATGCGCTTTCAGCACCTCGCGCAGCGCGTCGATGTCCAAGCCGTCGTGATCGGTGGGGACGGTATGGTAGCACAGGTTGTACGGTCGCCACGCTTGCAGCATCCCCATGTAGGTCGGGTCTTCGACGACGAGGCTGTCGCCTTCGTCGAGCAGCACTTGCCCGATTAACTCGATGCCCTGCTGTGCCCCGTTGACGATCAGAATATTGTCGCGCGTCACCTGCACGCCGCGCCGTGACATACGCTCGGCGATCAGGTCGCGCAGTTCCGCCACGCCTTCGCTGGCGCTGTACTGAAGCGCTTCTGTGCCGCGCTCCGTCAGCACCAAGTCCGCCGCTTCGCGCACACGATCCACCGGGAACAATTCCGGCGCAGGCAGCCCACCCGCGAACGAGATGATGTCGGGGCGCTGCGTCAATTTGAGGATTTCACGGATGGCGGAGCGCGTCATGTAGTGCGTGCGCTCGGCGCATTTGACTTCCCAGTCTACCATGCGGTTACTCCCTCTTTGCGCGCGAAGGAAGCACCGGCTTCCAATGCCTTGAAGTTGAGCGGCAGTTTCTCCGGGTGTGCGCCATGCGCTTCTAGCGCGCGCGGCAGCGCGTGGAGCGGAATGACCGGATGCGCGGTGAGCAGCGCACCCATCAGCACCATGTTCGCCAGCTTGAGATCACCGATCTGGTCGGCAAGGTCGGTCGCCGGGATGCGCAGTGGGTTCATGTCGGTGCGCTTGGTTTCGTGCGTCACCAGCGAACTGTTGATGAGCAGCAGCCCGCCGGGAGCAACCATCGACTCATATTTGTCGAATGACGGGTTGTTGAAGACAATCGCGTGGCGCGGACGCCGCACAACGGGCGACCCGATCACATCGTCGCTGATGACGACGAAGCAGTGCGCCGTACCGCCGCGCATTTCCGGTCCATACGACGGAAACCACGTCACCTGCAAGCCTTCATCGAGCGCGGCGTATGCCAGCAGTTGACCGGCGAACATTACACCCTGCCCGCCGAAGCCCGCGAAAACGAATTCGTTCTGCATGGTTACGCCTCCAGCGCCTTAACTTCGGGCGCGACTTTGTAATCGCCAAGCGGGTAAACCGGGATCATCGCGTCCTGAATCCAGTGGAGCGCATCGAGCGGCGCGAGTCCCCAGTTGGTCGGGCAGCTTGAGAGCAGTTCGACCATGCTGAAGCCCAAGCCGTTGATCTGGGTCTTGAGCGCGGTCATGATCGCCTTCTTCGCCTTGCGAATATTCGCCGGATCATGCAGTGACCGCCGTGCGATATACGCCGCGCCATCGAGCGTCGCCAGCATTTCGCTCATGCGGATCGGGAAGCCGGTCGCTTGAACATCGCGTCCATTTCGTGACGACGTCGTGCGCTGACCGGGGAGCGAGGTCGGAGCCATCTGCCCGCCTGTCATGCCGTAGATCGCATTATTGACGAAAATCACGGTGATATTCTCACCGCGCGCCGCCGCATGCATGATTTCCGCCGCGCCAATCGACACGAGGTCGCCATCGCCCTGATACGTCACGACGATGTTCTCCGGCTGCACGCGCTTGATACCCGTTGCCATCGCCGGAGCGCGTCCGTGCGCGGCTTCGCAGCCGTCAAGGTTGAAGTACTGGTAGCTGAAGACCGAACAGCCCACCGGCGCGACGAAGATCGCCCGCTCGTTGAGTTCCAGTTCGTCAATCGCTTCGGCGAGGATGCGATGCGCAATCCCGTGAGTACAGCCGGGGCAGTAATGCGTTTTGGTTTCGAACAATGCCTGTGGATGAGTATAAACTGCGTCCATGCTGCGCCTCACATTCGCCACGTCTGCGCGCGGGAGAACAAACGGTGATAAACCGTCTTGATTTCGTTGAGAATCTCGTCCGGCATCGGCACCATGCCGCCCATGCGCCCATAGAATTCAACCGGGATTTGCCCTTCGACGGTCAGCTTGACATCCTCGAGCATTTGCCCCGCGTTCATCTCGACCACGAGGCAGCCTTCGACCTGATCGACCAGTTCGGAGAGGCGCGTTTCGGGGAACGGGTACAGCGTCTTCGGCGAGAACAAGCCGACGCGCAGCCCTTCGCGCCGCGCCTGCTCGACGGCGGAATAGGCGATCCGTCCGGCTGTGCCGTAGCCAACGACGAGCAGCAGCGCGTCATCAGTGGCGAATTCGCTGCTGCGCTGTTCGTTCGCGCGGATCAGCGCCAGCCGCTCTTGAATCCGCTTGTTGTGCTCTTCTTCGTCTTCGGGAGCCATATGCAGCGATGCAATCGTGCGGCGCGGGCGATCTTTCGCGCCCGTCAGCGCCCATTCCGGCTTCTCGCGGGGATACGACTGCATCGGCGGGAGTTCCGCCGCTTCCATCATCTGACCGATTTGCCCGTCGGCGGCGATCACCACGACATGACGATACTGATCCGCCAAGTCGAACGCCAGCACGGTGAAATCAATCGCTTCTTGCACGGACGCGGGCGCGAGGACAATCGGGTGATAATCGCCGTGTCCCGCCGAGCGCGTCACCTGAAAATAGTCCCCCTGTGAGGGCTGGATGTTGCCCAAGCCGGGACCGCCGCGCATGACATCGACCAGCACACATGGCAGGTCAGACGCCGCGATGTACGACATCCCCTCTTGCATCAGGCTGAAACCGGGACTGGACGACGACGACATCGTGCGGACGCCTGTACACGCTGCGCCATAAACCATATTGATCGCGGCGACTTCACTTTCCGCCTGCAAAAAGACTCGCCCTAGTTTCGGCATCCGCGTGGACAGGTATTCGAGCAGTTCGGTCTGCGGGGTGATCGGATAACCAAAATATGCCCCCAGTCCAGCACGGACGGCGGCTTCGGCAATAGCAATATTTCCCTTCAACAATTCTTTAGTCATGATACACGCACCTCCCGTTTAACTGCTGCTGGCGCGCGAAAAACCGTAATACATACTTCGGGGCAGATCAGCGCGCAGACGGCGCATCCGGTGCATTTTTCGTCTGGATCAACCAGTTGGGCGGGATGATAGCCGGCGGCGTTCAATGCCTCGCGGTCGATCTCCAGTACCCCCTGCGGACAGACTGCCGTACACAGCGAACAGCCCTTGCAGCGGCTTTGATCGAGCGTGATGCTTCCTCGGCTCAAAATTGACCTCCTTGCACAAGCGACAACTCCATCTAGCCTAATCGTAGTCCCGTTCGCCTCGTGCCGGAGAGCGTCAAAGGTCATGATCGAAGGGTCAAAATGTCATAAATTCGGAAAAGGGCGTCATTTTCCAACGTATAGTCGGCTCATATTGTGTTTTGCCGAATATTGTTCAGTTTTTCACAACCTTGAGGAACAGAAATGAAGCAACAAGCGGTGACTGCTTTGAAATAGTCATCTCTGAGGGGGATTCCCGTCGGGGCACAGGATGCTGTGCCCCGCCATCGGGTGAGATTGGTGCTGCCCTACCCTTCGAACGGCACGAAGCGCACCTCGAACAACAGCGACCACAACTTGCCGGTGATGTAAAACACATCATTCTCGGGATCATAGGCGATTCCGTTGAGGACGCCGTTGCTATCTGTCGGGCGCTGTTCGGGCGTGAGCAGGTCGGAGGCGTCGATCAAGCCATCGACCACGCCGGTCGCCTTGGCGATGCGGAGGATATAGTCCGTTTGCCACACGTTGGCGTATACATAGTCGCCGACGCACTCCAATTCGTTCAAGCGGATCACAGGCTGTCCGCCGTAGGTTACGGCGATCCGGTCAAGGATTTCGAACGTCTCCGGGTCACGGCGATAGAGATACTGTGACCCATCGCTGTGATAGAGCGACTCGCCGTCGTAGCACAGACCCCAACCTTCCACGTTGTAGTAGAACGCGCCCTCATACTCGAACGTGTCCCGGTCGTAGATCAGCGCAATTCCGTCGCGCCACGTCAACTGGATCAGGCGATCCCCGACCAGCGCCAGCCCTTCGGCGAAATAATCTGGCACAGCGCGTTCGCGAATCACCTCGCCCGTTTCCGGGTCAACTTCGCGCACGCTGGATGTGCGTCCGGTGCTTTCAAAGAAGACGCCATCGGCGAGCAGCAGCCCCTGCGTAAAAGCTAACTCGTCATGTGGGCGGACGGAAATCACTTCGGGGACAAGCAGTTCGACGCCGGGTACGGTCTGCGCCGGGAAAACCTCTGCGGCGTGGGCGCTGCGCGGCGAAAGGTCGGTCGACGGCACGCCGACCAACAGGCACAAACACACGGCAGTTATCAAACCAATTCGACTGATTCGCAATTCTAACTCTCCTGAACGCCGCCATTATAGCGCAACCGCGCCGGTACGCTTCAGGATGCGCGGGGCGCAGGACTCTGCGCCCCGAACTGCGAAAGTGATCAATCGTCCAGCGCGGGCTGCTTTGCCTTGATCAACCCGGCTTCGGCACGCTTCAGCAGCGTGATCCGGTTGGCGATATGCGCGTCGATCAGCCGGACGCGCTCGGCGATGCTGCAAAAGCCGCTGTCCTGCTTGACCGGGAAATTGATCGACCAATCGGGGAGTTCGTCGAGCGCCTCGACAAATGCCTTGTGCGCGACCGTGAGCTGGTGCGCCAGCATGGGGAGCGACTGCCCTGCGAATTTTTGCCGTCCGATCATGTTGATCACGTCATACGTGCCCGAAACAAGCTCAGGCTTGACTCCGTCCGCCAGCGCCCGCGCGATACTAGCATACTGCTCGTGCCAGTAGACCATCTGCGCCAGCACGCCGCGCGCCGATTGATGTCCGTCGGTCAGGCTTTCGTTAACACAGCACAGATACGCCGCTGCATCTGCCACCGTCCGATTCAATGAGTCGAGAATCTCAGCTCGCGCTGCCGTCGTCATGGTCTTCTCTCCTACCTGACAAACTGATTCGCCAGAACTTCCTCAACGGTGGGACTGCCGATCACCTCAAGTTCGTAACGGACGCGCATCATCGGCAGATTCGGTTTCAGTACCCGAGTCAGGTCAATCGGGGTCGCCGCGATGACCAAGTCTGCCTGTGTCGCGTTGATCGTCGCCTCAAGTTCGGCAATTTGCTTCGCGCCATACCCCATTGCCGGGAGTACCGCGCCCGTCGATGGATACTTCGCGTAGGTGTCCTTGATCGAGCCAACCGCGAACGGACGCGGATCGACGATTTCCGCCGCGCCGAAGCGCTTCGCTGCGATCACGCCTGCACCATAGCTCATTTCGCCGTGCGTGAGTGTCGGACCATCCTCGACCACAAGCACGCGCTTACCGCGCACCGCCGCCGGATCATCCACGAAGATCGGCGAGGCAGCTTCGATGACAATCGCCGCCGGGTTGACCTTCTCGATCTGCTCGCGGACTTTCAGCACGTTGGCATAATCGGCGGTATCGACCTTGTTGACGATGACAATGTTCGCCATACGCAGATTCGTTTCGCCGGGGTGATAGGCGACTTCGTGACCGGGGCGATGCGGATCGACCACGACGACATGCAGGTCGGATTTGTAGAACGGCAGGTCATTGTTACCACCATCCCACACGATCACGTCGGCTTCCTGTTCCGCCTGCCGCAAAATGGCTTCGTAATCGACGCCCGCGTAGATCACCGCGCCGCGTTCGATATACGGTTCGTATTCTTCGCGTTCCTCAATCGTGCACTCATGCCGGTCGAGATCGGTAAAAGTGGCAAAGCGCTGTACTGCCTGCGCCGCCAAGTCACCGTAGGGCATGGGGTGCCGCACCGCGACCACCCGCAGTCCCTGCGCTTGGAGCAGCGCGACGATATGCCGTGAGGTCTGGCTCTTGCCGCAGCCCGTGCGCACCGCGCCAATCGAGATCACAGGGCGAGTGCTTTGAAGCTGCGTCGCCGCCGCGCCCATCAACCGGAAGTCAGCGCCCGCCGCTAACACCTGTGACGCCCGGTGCATGACGGTTTCGTGTTTGACGTCGCTGTAGGCGAACACCACCTGATCGACTTGGTAGCGTTCGATCAGGGCGCTTAGTTCGGATTCGTCGAAGATTGGGATACCAGCAGGGTATAATTTGCCCGACAATTCCGGGGGATACTGCCGCCCCTCGATGCCGGGGATTTGCGTCGCGGTGAAGGCGACGACTTCATACTCAGGTTTGTCACGAAAATAGACATTGAAGTTATGAAAGTCGCGCCCTGCAGCGCCCATGATTAATACTTTAACCGGTGTCATTAAAAAGACTCCCTATTGAACGTACCTTTTAATCAGCGTAGCCCCGCGCTGACCCCATGCCACTTGTCATCCGTAGCCTTTTGGCAATGACTTTAGGCACTTGCGAAAATTCACCGAAACTTTTTGCCCGCAATTCCATCGGTATCGGTGTAAGTTGTGATGGTTGAGCCTTTAGAGGAGACCGAACTATGTCCAAGCTGAATCGCAGCCTGTTCCGCAGCCTGATCGTCGTTGTACTGCTCGCCGCAATGGTGCAGGGCGTTTTCGCGCAAACTTCCACCCCCAACCCGACGCCTTCCGCCACCCCCCAATGGACGGACACTGAAGCCGAATTCGTCGGAGCGCTGGAAGTCTTGAGCGCGACGTCGATCACGGTCAGCGGTACGGTATTTGACATCACCCGCGCCGAAGTCGAAGCGCGGCTCGCAATCGGCGACATCGTCAAGGTGCACGCGACGCAGGTCGGCGGCGTGTGGCAGGCGCGTGAAGTCGAGCGAACCGACGATAGCCGTGATGATCGCCGCGCGGGAGAGTTTGAACTCACGGGCGTGCTGACCGCGACCAGCACCGATTTCATCGTCGTTGCCGGGCAACCGATCAGCATTACGGGGGCGGAAATCAACGACACGCTAACTCTCGGCGATCTGGTCAAGGCGCATGTGACACTCGTAAGCGGTCAACTGATCGCCCGTGAAGTCGAACTGGCGGGCGGCGCAGCACCGTCCTGCGCGACGACCACGCCGCGCGGTTGGGACAATTACCGGGTGCGCTCGGGCGATACCCTGTCGAGCATCGCCGCCCGTACCGGCACAACCGTCGCCGAGCTTGCCCGCGTGAACTGCATCACCGATACGCGCTTCGTGGTCGCCGGCACGCTGCTGTTCGTCCCCCGGTTCGCTGGCAGCGGCATCGGGAACGATAACGGCAATGACAACGACGACAACGGCAACGATAACGACGATGATCGTGGCAATGACAACGGCAACGACAACGACGATGATCGCGGCAATGACAACGATGATGATCATGGCAATGACAACGATGACGATCACGGCAATGACAACGATGATGATCATGGCAACGACAACGACGATGATGACGACAACGACAATGACGACGATGACGACTAAACAGGCTTAACAACGAACTGATACGATGGGGGTGGGTCACCGATCCGCCCCACCTGCTACGGAGATGATATGACCCGCGTCCAGTTCCCACCCATTGCCCAAGCTCTCGCCCTATACGCCGCCGCATTCGTCGTGTTCACGGCGATCATCTTCGCCACGCCCGCCTTTCTGGGAACGGACGACTACTATCACGCTCGTATCGCGGCGGAAATCATTGAGCAGCGGCGGCTGGCGGTCGATTTCCACTGGCTGCCACTGACCATCCTCAGCCCGGAACGCTTCACCGATCATCACCTGCTCTTTCACCTGTACATCGCGCCGTTCACGGTGATCGGCGGCATCATCGGGGCAAAGCTGGCGACAGTGAGCATCGCGGCAGGCATCGTCGTGGCGGCATGGGCGTTTCTCCGTCAAAACGGCGTGCGCTTCGCGGCGATCTGGGCGCTCGGCATCTTCGCGCTTTCCACGCCATTCCTTGTCCGCATGTTGATGATCCGCACGCAGGGCGCGGCACTTCTGCTGCTGCTCGTCGGGTTGATCGTGCTGTCCTCGCGCCGTCATTGGCTGCTTATTCCGCTGACGTTCGCCTTTACGTGGCTGTACGATGGGTTCATCCTTATGCCGGTCTTCACCGCGCTGTACATCGCCGCCACATGGATCGCAGATCGGCGTTTCGAGCCGCGCCCGCTGTTCTACTCGCTGATTGGCGTGGGCTTGGGGTTGGTCATTAACCCGTACTTCCCGCAGAATATCGGCTTCATCTGGGATCATCTGGTCGCGAAAGTCGATATTGAGAACAGTGTGCGCTTGGGCAACGAGTGGTATCCCTACGAAACCGATACGCTGCTGACGAACTCACTCGGCGCGCTGGTCGCGTTGGGGTTGGGCTTCCTCGCGCCGAGCTTCCGCGAAGGCAAGCGCGACCGGGTCGAGACGCTGGTGCTGTTCGTCGCGTTCGTCACACTGTTCATGCTGCTGCGTTCGCGCCGCTTCATCGAGTATTTCCCGCCGTTCGCCTTGCTGTTTTGCGCGCTGGCGTGGGGGCGCGGCGGCATCGACTTCGGCGCGCTGCTGCCTCGCTTCATGCGCTGGCGTCCGCTCATCCCGGTGATCGGGTTACTGGCGCTGCTGGTTCTGGGCGCGATCACCGTGCGCGACGCCCGCGACGATGCCGGGGATTCACGGTCAGCGGACTACTTCGCCGGAGCGTCCGCGTATCTGCGCGAGTATGCGCCGGATGGGGCGATGGTTTTCCAGACGGATTGGGACGACTTCACGCGCCTGTTCTACTACAACCCGGAGAATGTCTACCTCGTCGGACTCGACCCGACGTACCTCCAGCTTGCCGATCCTGATTTGTGGGATCAGTGGGTGGAGATCACACGCGGCGAGGTCGAAAACCCGTCAGCAGTGATTCGCTCGGTGTTCGGGGCGGAGTACGTGGTCAGCGACAGCGCCCACGACGATTTCGAAGATCAGGCAGCGCGCGATCCATTTATGGAAGTTGTCTATGAGGATCGGTACAATGTGGTCTGGCATATTTTACCCGACGAGAGTCGCTGATTCGCCGATGATTGTGCTGGTTCTCCCTGACATCCCGCAAGAAGATCGCTTGATCACCCGTGCGCGGCAGGGTGATCAAGCGGCGATCATGCAAATTTACGAAAGCTACTTCACGCCTGTCTACCAGTACATCCGGCTGCGCGTCGGCGAGGCAATGCTCGCCGAAGACCTCGCCAGCGATGTGTTCGTCAAGATGGTGAACGCCTTTCGCGGACACAATGCGCCGCGTCACAGCCTGCGCGGGTGGCTGTTCAAAGTAGCGCGCAACGAAATCTACGCACACTATGGCAAGGTGAAGCAGTTCCCTACCGAAACGCTCGACGATTGGCTGCCCTCCGGCGACGACGACGCAGAAGCGCGCTTCATCGCCAGTTTGACGGCAGAGCGTGCCCGCCGCGCCCTCGCCATGCTCGCACCCGAACAGCAGGAAGTGCTGATTCTGCGCTTCGGTCAAACGCTCGACCTTCAAGAAACAGCCGACATCATGGGCAAGTCGGTCAGCGCGATCAAATCGCTGCAATTCCGCGCCGTCAATACGCTGCGCAGCATTTTGGGTAAAGACCATGAATGATCCCGCGCTGATCGACGCCTTCAACGACTGTATTGATCGGTTAGCGGGGGGCGAATCGCTCGAAAACTGCCTGCGTCGCTATCCCGAATATGCCCGTGCGCTGCGCCCGATGCTCGAAGCGGGGTTGGCAGTCCGCCGTGCACAAATCCTCCCCTTCGAGACGGACGCCGCCGAAGTGCGCGTACGCGCCCGCCTAATCGATGCGCTGGCGCAGCCCGCCCGCCGCCCTGCCCGCGCGATCAACCGCCTGCTGCCGCTCGTCGCTACGTTGATCCTCGTGTTCGGCGCGGTGATCGGCGGATCGGCGCTGCTTTCGCGCATCACCCAACCCGATGTCACGCCAACGTCAATCCCGGTCGAATCGCCGACGGCAAGCCCGACATTCACCGCGACACACACACCGTCCGCCACGCCTAGCCCGACCACAACCGGGACGCCAAGCGCGACTGCGTCGGCGACATCATCGGCAACACCATCAGAGACCGCATCGGCAACCCCAACGTCGAGCGCCATGTGGACTCCCACGCCTACGGAAACAGCAGCGGGCTGTGTCGTCAGCGCGCCGGAAGGCTGGTCAAGCTACCGGATTCAAGCGGGTGATACGCTGTCTGCCCTCGCCGCGCGCGCCGGAGTCACGGTTGACCGGATCATGCAGGTCAACTGCCTGACCGACATCCGCCTGATCGTCGTGGGACAGCAGTTGTTCCTACCGCCGCTCAGTGCCCCGACGCAAGTAAGCGTTCCTCAACCACCTCCCGGCGGAGGAAACGATAACGATCAGGATGATCATGGGGGTAACGACAACGACAACGATCACGACGAAGACGACGATCACGGGAATGATAATGACGATGATTAATTTGTGCCGATTTTAACAAACTAAGGTAGGATACATAGAAAAACAGGTCAATTGAGGTAAACCACTGTGACCGCACCTTATGATTATGTTATCGTCGGCTCCGGCTTTGGCGGCAGCGTCTCCGCGATGCGTTTGACCGAGAAAGGCTACCGCGTCCTCGTGATCGAACGGGGCAAACGCTTTAAGGACGTCGATTTTCCCAAATCAAACTGGAATGTACGTAAGTATTTGTGGGCTCCCGCGCTCGGCTGTACCGGTATTTTGCAGATCAGCCCGTTGAAGAACGTGCTGGCGCTGCACGGCGTCGGCGTGGGCGGCGGCAGCCTCGGCTATGCCAATGTATTGATGTCACCGGATGAAGAGTCGTTCAAGTCCGAGGGCTGGAAGTTCCCGCACGATTGGAAGGCGATCCTTGAGCCGCACTACGCGACAGCACGCCGGATGCTCGGCGTTGCGCCGAACCCGCGCCTGTGGCACGCCGACCACGTGCTGAAGGAAATTGCCGCAGAGCTCGGCAGGGAAGACACCTTCCGTCCGGCGACTGTCGGCGCGTTCTTCGGTGATCCGGGTAAGGAAGTTCCCGATCCGTATTTCGGCGGCGAAGGTCCCGCGCGCTCCGGCTGCATCCACTGCGGCGGCTGTATGGTCGGGTGCAGACACAACGCCAAGAACACGCTCGTCAAGAATTACCTGTACTTTGCCGAGAAGCGGGGTGCGGAAGTCTGGTCAGAAACCGAAGTCCGCGATGTAAAACCCTTGCACGGCAAACAATCCGACGAGGCGCGCTATGAGGTCAAAGTGTGGCGATCAACGGCGCGTCTGCCCCGCCGCCAATGGACAGTGCGTGCCCACAACGTGATCTTCTCGGCAGGGGCACTCGGCACACTGCGTCTGCTCTTCCGCTGCCGTGACGAAAGCCGGTCACTGCCGAATATTTCGCCGTGTTTAGGAACGCAAGTCCGTACCAACAGCGAATCCCTGCTCGGCGTCGTCAACCGTGACACTAAAACCGATTACTCCGAAGGAATCGCCATTACGTCGATCTTCAATGCCGACGACGTGA